>CAZFOO010000065.1:13364-20218 GCA_964520585.1 uncultured Bacteroidales bacterium | reverse complement strand
TTGTTAAGGGCGGCAAAATACCTTTTGAAGAGTTTTTCAAAGGCTTTTCCGTCATCTTTTTTAATTCTTTTAATCAGATTTATATCCTCCACCATAAAAGATTTTGTTCAGGCAATATCGTTAAAATATTTCCTAAATTCAATAGCCTCTTTTAAATATGTCGAGATTACAAGGAATATCTGAATGAAACAAACCTCCGGCTGCAGATGTAGATTTTTTGATAAAATTCCTTCTTGTTTCCATAATTTTGTTTTTTTTGTTAAGGTCTTGAGATTCAATTTACCTCAGGAATCTTCCCGGCTCTTTCTAACCTGAAATGATACTCCGGCCTGTCCTTCCATTGTTCAATAAAAGTCTCATATGCTGGATCATTCCACCAAAAAACAGGATCAGGATCAGGTGCGATCAAGCCTTCTTCATAGTCTTCTCCTGCAATACTTCTTTCTACAGATTCAAGCCAAGTTTCATAATATTGAATCATATCCTTTCCTTTTTCGGGTTGACTGGACAGGATATTATTTGATTCGGACGGATCCTGGTCAAGATCATAAAGTTCATATTGTTTTTCCTGGATATTCACTGCTACAAGCTTGTATTTATTATCAATCAGGGCACCCGCGTTCTCAAACTTAAACGGGATTAGCTTTCCCCTGGTCAAAGATTTATCATTAAACACATGAAAGATACTGCCTCCATCCACAGGATTTGTCATGACCTGTGGCGGAAGATCCAGAATTTCTGCTATTGTTGGAAAAATATCCATGGTGGAAGCAGGATAAAGTCTGACCTGACCGCCATCGATGTAATTTGGCCACTCGATAATACAGGGAACTCTCAGTCCACCTTCATAAACACTACCTTTATAATCTCTCAGTCCACCTACTCCTTCCTTTCCTCCTTCACGCAATCCGCCATTATCACCATTGAACCATATCATTGTATTTTCAGATAATTTCATCTCTTTCAATTCGCTTCTTAACAGGCCGATACTATTGTCAATTTCTACGATCTCTCCCAGATAATTACGGTGTTTTTCATCCAGCTCCTGTGGTAGATCCTTCTTATCTCTTTCAAGTGCAGTCCATGGGTCATGGGGACTACCATACCAGATCACGACAAAAAACGGGTCCTCTCTGTTTTCAGATATAAAATCCAACGCCTGCCTGACGATAATGTCGGAAGAACTTCCACTATACTCCTTTATTTCTCCTTCATCGCTCATCAAAGGATCTACGTCAAAAAAATTCGTAACAGATATCCATTTATCAAACCCAAATTTGCCGGGATTTCGTGGATCATCTTTCAATATGGGTACTCCCGGACCTCTGAGTCCGTTAAGGTGCCATTTGCCGAAATGTGCTGTCTGGTACCCTTCGGCTTTCAATGCCTCTGCTATGGTTTTTTCCTGCAGACGCATAGGATATCCATGAGTATAAACTGCTGTGCGGTCGTTTGTCCTGCCGGTTAATACTGATGCCCTGGTAGGAGAACATACTGGTGCTCCGGCATAAAACCTGTCGAACCTGATTCCGTTCCCTGCCATCGCATTAAGATGAGGAGTCTCAAGAATGGGATGATCATAATAACCGACCTGTCCCCAGCCTTGATCATCCGACATCACAAGGATAATATTGGGTTTAATTGGAAAAGTATCTTCTTGTGCTTTCTGAACGCATGAAGATGGAAGTAAGAGTATTCCGGGCAAAGCCCATTTTGCAAAATTTTGGAATGGATTCATAATAATTGTTTTTAAAGTTAAGTTTCCAAGGCTTCCATCCATCGCGGTAGTCTTCCTTAAGATATTAATTTGCCTCAGGCAAATAAGCAAACCTTATTTCCTCAGCATCTCAAATAAGTTTCTGCCCGGTTCGCAGAGCAACATTTCCCAACAATACCGTTTCATTAAGCTAACCTGCTATAGAATAGCATATTAAGCATTATAATTCACCAATTGGTCTTACATTTTTGCCTTCCCTGTCTTTTACAATATCACATTGCAGTGGATTGTTTATGAATAATTCAGGTAAAATCAAGTTACAATTTAATTACAAAGTTTATTTAAAAAACTATCGCCTTTGCCAGGGAATAGCACCAGCCCTGCGAATATGTTGCGACAGATGATTCTTCAGTTCATTGAATACAGGCAGACTTGTATTAAGAGGACTTTGCTCCAGTGGATCATCTTCCAGGTTGAAAAGCTGATAAGGCTCATAAGCGCTGTTCTGCAGAATCTTATATGGCCCTTTACGAGCAGCATAATAGGCTTGTCCACCGTACCTTCCTCCTTCCCGGCGTATCCAGAAAACAACCCGGTCACTGGTACCCGGGTCCTCACCATTTATGTATGGCCAAAGACTGATACCATCAATTGCATGAGTAACAGGACTGCCGGCAATTTCCAGAAAAGTTGGCAAAAGGTCCATCGTCAGACTTAAAACAGGTGTTTCTGATCCAGCCTGGATCTTTCCAGGCCAGACCATAACTGTAGGAACCTTTATTCCACCTTCATAATGCTCTTGCTTTCCTCCACGCAATGGATCATTTGAAGCGTGATGAGGCACACTGCCTCCATTATCACTTGTAAATACAACCAGAGTATTTTTATCCAGTCCTGTAGCTTTAAGTTCTTGCATTACCTTACCAACACCTGCATCAAGATGCTCGACAAAAGCAACATTTCTTGCTCGTAGCGAATCAATGCCCTTCTCCCGGTCCAATACCTTCTGATACCACTCTTCAGGTGGTTGTATGGGAAAATGAGGTGCATTATATGCCAGGAAAACAAAGAAGGGTGTTTTGCTATCCTTTTGCCTATGGAAATAATCAACAGTCCAATCCGTAAATAAGTCCGTGGCATGACCTTCGGGCCGGATCTCATGATTATTCAGCCACATATAGTTATTACCGTGCCTGAGATGGCTATAGTAATCATCCATCATATCACCCAGAAAGCCCTTAAAATAATCAAACCCACGCATATTGGGCAGGTTGGGCGCTTCAAGTCCAAGATGCCATTTACCTATAATAGCAGTATTATAACCTGCAAGTTTCAAAAGATTTGGTAATGTTATTGCATCTTCAGACAAATATCCCCAGCTATTACGATCATGAGTCCGGATCACCCCTGGGACTCCAGCCATATCAGGATACAGGCCGGTTAGAAAACTCGCCCGGGTTGGGGAGCAAACGGTGCAATTGGAATAATGATTAATTAAAGCAGAACCATCCTGAAATAGCTTATCAATATTCGGGGTTCTGATATCTTTGCCTCCGTTTATTGACAGGTCGCCCCAACCAAGATCATCCACCATGATCATTAAAATGTTAGGTTGTTCAGTCTTCTCTGCAGCATAGGCAGAAACGGGAGCAAATAAAAGTGAAAGAGATGATAAGCCGGCTAATTTTGTTATTGAACTCATACAGTTATGTCTTAATTTGCATTAAATATATACTGATTATAAAATAAGCTAAGCTGATTCTAAAAAGTTGATTGCATTTTATTGCATCAATCCATTCCTCATAAATGTTTCCTTGCCATAACATGTCGAGGTATAACGATGAATGCAGCAGTTGTAAAAGTAAACATACAAAAAAATCCGGTTAGTAGAGGAGTAATTACAGCATTTGGTATATTTACGGTAATTTGAAAAATGATTTAAATATGAATTTATACAGAATCCTGATATTAGTTATTATAACTAATTTAATGCCCAACCATATTTTTTCACAACAGCTTGAATTTGACAATCCTATTGCAGAAAAACGCGCTGATCCGTGGGTGTACAGGACCGGTGATGGTACGTATTATTTAATTGCCACTGTTCCTGAATATGATCGAATCGTAATAAGGAAGTCAAATACTATCAATGGTTTAAAACATGCCAAAGAAAGGGTTGTCTGGCATAAACATGCAAAGGGCGTAATGGGACACCATATCTGGGCTCCTGAATTACATAAGATTGATGGTAAGTGGTTTATTTATTTTGCTGCAGGTGAATCTGAAAATATATGGAACATCAGGATGTGGGTATTGTCCAATTCATCAGAAGACCCCATGGAAGGCGAATGGAAAGAGCAAGGAAGGATAATAACCGAGAGAGAGTCATTCTCACTGGATGCCACCTCTTTTGAACATAAAGGCAGAAGATATCTGATATGGGCGCAAAATGTATCAGAAGAGCAACATGGTACAGGATTAGTGCTATCTGAAATGAAAGATCCAACTACGCTGACAGGCCCTGAAATAATTATTGCAGGGCCTGAATTTAGTTGGGAAAGAATGAAATATAATGTAAATGAAGGAGCATCTGTAATAAAAAGAAATGGAAAAATTTTTGTAACCTATTCAGCCAGTGCCACTAACCACAACTATTGTATAGGGTTATTATGGATAGATGAAAAAGATGATTTGCTGGAGGCCGCCAATTGGATTAAATCGCCGGGCCCCGTTTTTTATACCAATGAAGATTTAAACAGATATGGGCCTGGTCACAATTCGTTTACTTTAGCCGAGGATGGTGAGACAGTGGTTATGTTTTATCACGCCCGTGATTATAAGGAAATTATTGGACACGAATTATCTGATCCTAATCGTGCAACACGTGCGAGAGTTGTACAATGGACAGAAAGTGGCTTCCCCGATTTTATGCAAAACCGGCCAGATTAAATGAGAACTTTGGCCCTGAACTTTACACCAAAATTAAATACTGAACAAATAAAAATATGCCTTAATTACTGCCCTCACTCAAGGTATTCTTCCAGGAACTGCTGACTTAATTCGTCTGAATCTCCATATTTTAGGCGAAGCTCGTCAAGTTTTTTATGAAGCATTTCCTGAATATCAGAATAGGCAGGATCATCATAAACACTGTTCATCTCATTTGGATCCTCTTGCAGGTCATACATTTCCCATTCATCAATATCATAATAAAAATGAATGAGCTTGTAACGATCAGTACGTACCCCGTAATGGCGTTTCACCATATGAACCGAAGGGTATTCATAATAGTGATAATAAATGGCATCCCTCCAGTTATCGACCTCTTCCCCGGCAACTAGAGACCTGAATGATTCACCCTGCATATCATCCGGCTTATCAAGTCCCGCATAATCCAAAAAGGTGGGTGCCAGATCAAGGTTAAGCACCATTTCATTCACCTCTGTTCCAGGCCCAATCTCTTTTGGATAACGCATAAGTAAAGGTGTACTCAGGGATTGTTCGTACATAAACCTTTTATCAAACCAGCCATGCTCGCCAAGGTAGAAACCCTGATCTGATGTATAAAATACGATAGTATTTTCTAAAAGTCCGTTCTCTTCCAGATAATCCAGTACCTCACCAACTCCATCATCTATGGATTTTATTGTCTTGAGATAATCACGCAAATAACGGTGAAACATGAACCTGGCAAGTTCACGGCCTTCAGGGGTCTCTTTAAGGGAATCAATGCTGAACGTGCGCGGTGGCCCCTGAAAAAAACTCTCATATCTCTCTTCCGGAACTTTATCAAGGAAAGCTTCGTTTATCGGATCATATACTGAACGCCACGCTTCGCGTTGTTCTTCATTCATGTGATTTATATCGTTCGTAAACCTGGTAGGTTCACCTGTATGGGGATTATCTTCGAATTTCATGTCATGACCCCAGAACATATGTTCAATAATTTCCATTTCCTGCTCTTTGGCAGCAGTGCCCATACCTTCATAATCATCAAAGAAGTTTTCAGGAAAATCAAACTCCCTGTCCTCCAAAAAATCAAGATACCTGGTTTCGGGAAGCCAGTTCCTGTGAGGTGCTTTTTGATGATACAAAAGTGCAAACGGCTTTTCTTTATCTCGGATATTCTCCAGCCAGTTTAGGGCAAACTCTGTAGTGAGAGATGTGGTATGACCTTCAAATTCTTTTCTTTCACCATTTTCAATAAACACAGGATTGTAATACAAACCCTGCCCAGGCAGAACAATGGAATAATCAAATCCCTGGGGAAGGCCGTTCAGATGAATTTTTCCTACCAGAGAAGTCTGGTATCCTGCCAGTTGAAGTAATTTAGCAAAGTTTTGCTGGTCCCAGTTAAAATCACCCCGGTTATCGGGTTTACCATTCAAATGACTGTATTTGCCCGTTAACATTACCGCACGGCTGGGTGCGCATATAGAATTTGTAACGAAACTTTGTTTAAAAATAGCACCTTCCTTTGCAAGGCGGTCAATATTGGGGGTATGAATGAGGTCATATCCGTAGGCACTTACTGCCTGCTGGGTGTGATCATCACTCATGATAAACAGGATATTGGGCCTCTGAGCTTCCTCATTTTGTTGACTGCAGGATGCAAATCCTGCACCTAAAGCCAGCAAAGCCATTGATTTTGAAAGGTTCTTGTTCATAATTAATAATTTGTGATTGGTTTATTAAACAAGTATTTACACTGATGAGTTGGTTTCCCTAATGCAACGTAAGTATATTCATGATCTGTTATCTTCATAATTTCATTGCTGAATAGCTTCAAGACTTCATGAACCTGCAATATCAGTAAATTTAAGCATAAAATCAAAAATGAACGAAATATTTTTGATTAGTCACCGGGATTCTTAATATTAGCTGAATAATTACAATAAAGCTTCTAAATTTGGTCCGCATCCTCCTGCAAAAATATTATCTCCTGGCAGTGGTGATCTTGTATTTCAACATACCATGCCCCATTATTCAGGTACTGGTCCGAAAGGAAGATTATGTTAAAGAGGTACAAAATCTATAATGCAATGCCGGCTTAAAGTTAAGTGCTTTTAAAAATTTAGACTTGATTTTTGCAGAGAATTTTTTTGCAGAGAATTTTTTTGCAGAGAATTTTTTTGCA
>CAZFOO010000065.1:0-13264 GCA_964520585.1 uncultured Bacteroidales bacterium | reverse complement strand
GATTTTTGCAGAGAATTTTTTTGCAGAGAATTTTTTTGCAGAGAATTTTTTTGCAAATAATAATCCATGGCTTTTTATCTATACCTTAGTCCGATGATTTATGTGGTTGCTTCACAGGTTCTCCCCGTTATATCAAATTGCACTCAATTAAAAATATAAATTTAAACTATGCAAGTTACTGTTACCAGAAAGGATATTAAGTTTCTTCCTGATTCCAGCAGGGTAATTGCCAGCTTTCTTTATACATCCGATGAAAGAAGCAAAAATATTATCCGTAACGTGTTGGCCATGTCTGAAGATGATACAAAGACAGCACTTAATCAAGTACTTAGAGGTTATTCCAAACGGCACAGGAATATTTCATTAATATTTAAAACCCATTTTAACAAGCTGTCTGGATTGTTTGTTGAGCTGGCGATTAAACCTGACAAGCTTAATCAAACGCAAAGAGCGCTTATAGGTTCTTATTTCACAAAGGAATATTCCATTGAATCGGCAGCTTTTTTTAATCCATCCGTTGTAGAAGATCCCGATCAGTCTGAATTAGGAAAGGGTGAAAAAAGAGTCATTATTAGTTTCAGAGCAACCGGTGAAGGACATATTTCATCCATTGTTTTTCGATCAGCTGTTATTGATAAGGATTGTAATATGATAACAGAACCTGTCGGCAAAATGCTGGCAGAAGCGGAGCGAATAAAAAGGCATATATACAATAAAACATCATTTATTCGGAGACTGGATGAAATGCGGGAATTCAAAAATAAAACTTCTCCGCTTTTTGTGATGGAAAAACTAGGCAATAGTTTTACTTATGGTGAATTAAAAAGGGCTGTTGAAGAAACCAAGAAAATACCTGCCATTTCAGAAAAAAAGAAAATGATAATGACTCAGATGATGTGGCTGGCTAATTCTCACTACGAACTTGACTTTTCATTTGATTCAGCCATTTCAGAGAGAGTGATTTACCCGATATCCGAAACTGAAAAAAATGGAATTGAAGATGCACGTTTTGTTAAATTCAAAGGAGAAAGGGATAAAGCAATTTATTATGCCACCTATACGGCTTATGATGGCAGGTTAATATTGCCAAAGCTGCTTGAAACCAAGGACTTCTATCATTTCAAATGTTCTCCCATTCATGGCGAACTTGCACATAACAAGGGTATGGCATTATTTCCCAGAAAAATCAAAGGTAAATATGCCATGCTATGCAGAACAGACGGAGTAAACAATTACATAGCATATTCTGATAATATAAATATCTGGCGCCAGGCCAAACTTATTCAGGAACCAAAATATCACTGGGAGTTTTTACAGATTGGAAATTGCGGTTCGCCTGTAGAAACAAAGGAAGGCTGGCTGGTAATCACACACGGAGTAGGTCCTATGAGAGAATATGTATTGGGAGCATCATTACATGATCTTGATGATCCTGAAAAGGAAATAGGCAGATTAAAAACTCCTTTGTTGTCTCCCAGTGATGAAGAAAGAGAAGGATATGTGCCTAACGTTGTTTACTCGTGCGGTTCTATAGTTCATAACGGAAATCTTATTATTCCTTATGCCATGTCTGATTATGCATCTACATATGCTTCTGTTGATTTACAGGAATTACTGGAGGAACTGAAAAAATAAAATATTTTAGTTCAGCCAGATCATGATCTGGCAAAAACAGTCGTTTTCAGTTTAAATTTATGCATTCACACATGCATTTCTTACAAAGCCCTGCCAGAACATGACCGCGCCCAAATAACGCCGGTTTTTAAGATGAACTAAAAAGTTGGGACCAGGTTACATTTCATCTATAACCTTTTTGTAAACTTCAAGATATCCTTCAATCATTTTTTGACGTCTGAATTTTGAAGCAGCATATTCACTGCAGTATTTTCTGTTTACCGATTTAATGTCTTTGCCCGCGTCAACTGCATTTCCGGGATTGTCAACAATAAATCCGGTCTTTCCATCAACAATCAATTCCGGCATGGAACCTTTGTTAAATGCTATAACGGGTGTTCCGCAAAGCATTGATTCGGCAACACTTAATCCGAAAGGTTCATTGAAACTTACCGGATGTAAAAGTGCGTAAGCTTCACCCATAATTCTATCCCTCTCCTTTGGTCCTGAATTGCCAACATACACTATATCGTCATGATTAATTAAGGGCTTGATCATACTGTCAAAATATTCCTGGTGTTGAATCAGACCGGAGATAATAAGTTTTCTTCCGGATTGTTTTGCAATCTGAATGGATTCATAAGTTCCCTTTTCGGGATGGATCCTTCCGAAAAACAGGAGATAATCTTTTGGTTTGGAGCAGAATGTAAATTCACTGGTGTTAATCCCATTGTAAACGGTTGCAGCATAATCAAGCTCCGGATTACGATCAGAATTACTAATGGAAACATAGGAGTTGGTGCTATTATACTTTTTATAAACTGCCAGGATCTTTTGAGAAGAAAAGCCATGAATGGTGGTTACCATAGGGGTTTTTACCAGTCGTGAATAAGTTAGCGGAAGAAAATCGAAATTATTATGGATTACATCGAATTTATCAGCCTGTTCCATCAGGTTGCTTATATGGAGGCACTCACACACTTTAGGGTCAAGTTCCGTGGCTTCTGACCAGGGACGATCACAAACCGATTCCAGTTTTCCTTTTGTAATGGAATCGGCAGTAGCAAATAAAGTTACATCAATTCCTTTTTCAACCAGCCCTTCGGCAATATTTGAAGCAACCTGCTCCCAGGGTCCATACCTCCTGGGCGGTGTCCGCCAGGCAATGGAAGATAATATGGCTATCTTCATATTTAAGTAGAGTCTTTATTCAATTAATTAGATTCCGTCAATAAAGTCAGTGTCCGGATCATAATGTTTGGATGCAAGGCATGCAAAGTCAAAAAAAGCGGAGTTTACATGGGATAAATGAGCATTTTTTTGATTAGCGTAACTCAGCAGACGGACATTATGGACATACACTATATAACTAAAGCGCTTTTCTTGGATTATCCAAACAATAATCAACAAGTTCTTCAATATTGGCAGTGCCCACACACATTACTTTATCTGCGCCTCCCCAGTATATTTTAATACTGCCATCTTCTTCGGGAACGGCCCCACAGGTAAAAACTACATTATGCACATAACCGGTTATTTCATAAACTTCTTCAGGCTGTAATATCCATTCATCACCAACAGCAATTATATGGGAAGGATCTTCAAGATCATGTAATGCAATACCCAACCGGTAAACGGATCCGCCCATGGTAGGAAATACCCCATGATAAATGTTTAGCCAGCCACGTGGAGTTTTTAGGGGAGGTGCACCGGGCCCTATTTTCATTTCATCCCAATGATACTGAACAGGCTTCATGATCAGTTTTGATTCGCCCCAGTATTTCAGATCAGGAGAATAAGAAATCCAGATTGACCAGGGTGATATTTCGGAATGAGGACGATCGAGACGCGCGTATAAACCGTTAAACTTTTCAGGGAAGATTACCACATTCCGGTAATCGGCCTCAGTGATAAAAGAAAACCTTTCCACATATTTAAAATCGCGGGTTTTTGCAAGGCCTATGCGTACACCATGCCGGGAGTAGGCACTGTAAGTTATAAGGTACTCGCCATCGAGATAAACAATCCGGGGGTCTTCAACCCCGTATTCTTCATATTCTTTGAATATCCCTTCTGTGGCAGGAACCATGAAAGGTTCTTTATCAACCTTGAAATGATACCCGTCATCACTTTCTGCTTTGCCCAGTATGCTTCTTCCGTTAAGTTTATGAGAACGAAAAATCATAATATAGCTGTCGTTGAATTTCACAACTCCTGCATTATGCACGGTAGCAACCGGATAGGGTACATCATCTTTTGTAAGGATGGGGTTATGGTGATATCTTTTAATCATGACTGGTTTCATATTCTTCAAATGCTTTCAGGACCGTTAAATGAGAGATCAAATAGGCCAGTGAACTTTCAGCGCCCTGATTTCTATTTACCCCGTAACTTTCAATACCGTCGCAACAACCCTTGGTTTCAAAATCGAATAAACTCATCCTGAGATCATTTTCTCCAAGGAACCACATAAAACAGGTAAATAATTTATTAAGATAATTTTTATCCTTGGTAAGTTTAAAAGCCTGGTGGTACATTAATACCATAGCGAGTGCATCCACCGGCTGCTGGGCAAATAAAGACCGTTCACCATCTTTCTTAAGCCATTTTTCATTACCAATGATCGATAAATAACCATCCTTTAGCGTAATTTTTGACAAAAAGTGCATGGATTCCAAAGCAGTTGCGGTTATTCTATCATCTTTTAATATTCTTGCCGAATGTAAAAGAGAGAGTGGCAATATCCCATTATCATATGCCAGTAAAGATTCAAACCATTGCCAGTCAGCCGAGCAATTCTCTTCATAATGCCCGATCAACTTATAGCTGAGATTTCTTAATACCTCGGTCATTGAGTCATCAGACTGATTACTCCAGAGGTAATAACTGATGCCTACCATTGTATAAGCAATGCTCCTGATAGACTGTAATTTCTCAAAATTAGGGACTGCATCAAAAAACACATCTCTGCCGGTCTGGTACCAGGCATCGTTAGGGGCATTACCCATAAGGTATCCAAGGGCCCAGATGGTTCTTCCGAATGAATCTTCTGAACCAACCTTGTCGAGAAAATTCCGGTTGAAACTGAGAAAATTCCTGAATGTGCCGTCATCATTTTGCATATAGTGGATATAGCTCAAATATATTGGCAGCAATTCCAGTGCCCTGGAATCTTTCTTTTGCCTGTATGTCATTAGCACCATAAGCAAGGCTCTTGCATTATCATCCAGACAGTAACCTTCCTTTAAATTTGGAATACCAAATTTTGCATGTTGAATAATTCCTGTATCATCGGTTAACCTTAAAATATGTGCGAGTGAAAAAGGAGGCAGAATAAGGGGATCAATAATTGTTTCTTTTTTTGCAGCTAACTCAGGTTTGCCGGCAGATATTTCTTTTACAACTGAAGAATATTTTTCGCCGGTCTTTGGCCATGTTGTCTTTTTACCAAAATTATATGCCTTTTCCCGAATCATTTTCAACACATCCGGATTATCAAACAATTCCATTAAAATCTTTGAAAGTCCATTTGAATCATTAAAATTAAAAAGCCGTCCCCTTCCATCAGCCAATAATTCCGTGGCATGCCAGTAAGGAGTCGAAATAACAGCTGAGCCCACTCCTACGGCATAGGATAGCGTTCCACTGGTAATCTGAGCTTCATTCAGATAAGGTGTAATATATATATCAGATGCGGATAAATATCTGAACAATTCTTGTTGACCGACAAACTCATTCAGAAAAAAAACATGTTTATCCAGTTGCAGACTCTTAACCATAAGCTGCAAATAATTGCGGTATTCTTCTCCGGAATGACGAAGAACGTTAGGATGAGTCTTCCCTAAAACCAGGTATAAAACATCCGGATACTTTTCAATAACCTGCGGTAATGCTTGTATTACCGTCTCAATACCTTTGTTCCGGCTAATAAACCCAAAGGTAAGCAAGACCTTTTTATTCTCAAGGTTGAACTCCTTTTTTGATTTCTGCTGGCTAAACTGAATATCGGGCACCCCGTGTTCAATATATTCAATTTTATCTCCATCTACATTATAGATGGTTGTAAGGAACTCAATTGCTTTATAGCTCATTACAACAATCTTATTAGCCATTTTACAGATTTCAGTCAGTACAGCTTTTTGATCGTAGGATGGATTTTTAATTATTGTATGAAGTGTGACGACAAGAGGTATTTCAAGCCTGAAAAGCAATGGAAGAATATATAAACCATTCTGGCCACCAAAAATGCCAAATTCATGTTCAAGTATACATATATCAGCACCACTTAAATTTATATACTCCGCCGCCGCCAGATAATCACGCTGATGTTCCTGCCTGATGGTAATTTTTACTTCTTCGGGATAATCATAAGTCAATCCGTTATCATTCATCGCCACAATGAATCCTTCGCTTAAACCTTCACCTGGTTTATTTTTCTTGACCATAGAATTATAAAGGTCCTTAGTAAAGGTGGCAATCCCGCATTCGCGTGGGGGGTAAGTCCCGATATATGCAATTTTCATAGGCTTTTTAACTTTAGAATATAAACAATGTAAGTTAATGTATTTTATTAATATTTAATCACTTATAATAAATTATTTTAACCAATTGGCCTGATGGATCTTATCATGAGGCGACTTTGACTTTCTGTCGATTTTATTTGCAAATAAAAGTTCGTTTATTGTTCCGGAGCCGGAGGCACGGGCATAATGCCAGGGATCGTGCCCATTGCATATTCTGTGGAACCAGGATGATGAGTGCTGGTATATTTTTCTCCGGTCAGGGCATCTCCTGTTATACGATCAGACCAGGTATTGGCAATCTCAATAATCAAAATATTTTCATCCGGCTTAAGTTCTTCAGTTATATCAAACCGGTATGGCTTTGTCTAACTCACTTCCAGCAAGTTTTGTGAATATGATGCTTTTCATTCTTTCCTGAATATGTCCTCTATTTTAAGACCTTCCAGTATTCCTTCTCTATATGCTTTGAGCCTCTTTTCTGGTTCTAAGGCCCAAACTTCATCCAACTCCTTATCGGGTTCATAATAAAACATATTTCAATAGTAAAATTTATGGGACTGCCTGAATTACGGGATATCTGAACCATCTTTTTGTCGTAGCCAGTCATAACATAAGGATTGGATGGAATATCTGCTAAAACATTGGGATCCTTCCATGTCCCCCTGCTCCAACTGGTTTTCGTAACATCCAAAGATCGTCATACTCTCCCAGCCACAAACCTGCCTTGCCATCATCACTGATTCGAAAATGCTCACTGCCTTCCTGCAAATCGCTTCTGCAACCAGTTATTGCAACCTAACCACGACCATGGGCAAAAATCCGTAAACCTTTTGTTATGAGAGGCAACCAGCTTCATATTTACAACATCTCCTGAGTTGGCCTATTGATACCGTTCAGCCCATTTTTCATAAAGATCTTTTAATTCTTCAACTCTTTCCGGATTCTCTGCAGCCAGGTTAACCATTTCACCAGGATCATTTTTAAGATTGATTAAATAAAGTGAATCTTCCGGTAAAAACTCTTCATGTTGAATACGAGGATTTCCCAGCAATTTCCATTCCCCTTTCCTTGCTGCCCAATGATTCTGAAATTGCCAGCAGTAACCATTGATGTGCTGACTTTCTGCATCCTCATCCTGAATTACAGGTACTAAACTTCTTCCATCCAGCTCCCGGGTATCAATATCAATTCCGCACAGATCAGCCAGGGTAGGCATCCAGTCAGTATTTACAGCCATCTGATCCCTTACCTGCCCTGAGTTTAATCTAGCCGGCCAGCTGATTGCTGCAGGAACTCGTATCCCTCCTTCAAACAGGCTGAATTTAGCACCCCGGTATATTCCGGCACTGCCTCCACCATAATGAGCTCGCTGTTCAGTTGAATGGCCATTATCAGATTGAAAAATAACAATGGTATTTTCACGCAATCCCAGATCTTCCAGTTTTTGTAGCAACTCCCCTATTTTATCATCCTGGGTCGAAATAAAGGCCGCATACAAATCACGTGGATAGTCAACACCCTTTTCCTGGTAATGATTAATCCATTCAGGAGTTCCCTGGTAAGGATAATGAGGTGTATTCAAAGCAAAATATAAAAAAAAGGGATTATTTTTGTTTTCTTCCATAAAAAGAGAGGCCTCCTTCACCATTAAATTGGGAAAGAACTCCCCACAATAAAAAACTTCCTCTCCGTTTAAGTACAAATCATGCCTGTTCGGCCCGGCCCAGTAAAAAAAATGTGAATAATTGTCTATGCAACCTCCCAGATGGCCAAATGAATAATCAAAACCTTTGGCTCCGGGCTGTTTATCCTCTGATTCACCAAGATGCCATTTCCCGATAAGGGCCGTCTTGTAACCTGCGTCTTTAAACATATTGGCCATCGTGTACTGATCGTCATATAAGCCTCCCCTGGCACCTACATTTCCCTGAACACCTGTACGCTCAGGTGTTTTTCCAGTCAGCAATCCGGCCCGGGAGGGCGAACATACCGTGTGACCGTAAAACTGAGTAAACCTCACACCACTTTCAACAAGTTTATCGATATGAGGTGTAACGAGATCCTCTGCTCCAAAGCAGTTAAGATCAGTGGTTCCCTGATCGTCAGTATAAATTATAATGACATTGGGAATTTCATTCAAGGGAGTGGTACAATTTGATGAAAATAGGAATGTACCAATTCCAATAGTAGTTAATGTTGATATCTTCATTATTAGGACTTACTATATTTGCTGAATAGTGAATTGCCTGATATAATGCAAGGATAATGCGAAAAAGAGTCTTTTAATCAATCTGCTTCTAATCCGCTCCTGGCCTTATTACTTACCATTTCGTACTTACTTCTCATCTCCATGAGCATGTCTGCTTTTTCAGAGTCATCAGCCAATGGCGTGGCTCCTATTAATCGGACAGTTTTATAGAATGGTTTGTAAACGTAATAATTATTATTCGGCTTTCAAAGACAAGGAACAACCGAAATTGGATATAATACCAATGGTTTTAGAGATGCTACGGCGTCGTATATTTCATTATTTTCTCATCCTCTAACCCCGTAAGGGTTTTCGGCTGAAACAAAAAAACAAGACCTAAAAGCTTCGAAAACGGTGATAATATGAGCATTTTAGGCGACAACTATCCTTGATTTTCATTGGAGTTTTTAGTGCTTATCAGAATGGTTGTAATATAACCGTACCAGGCAGCCCTGATTCACTTATTTTCAAGCCTGATACATCAAAAGGTCTATAGGTGATAAATAGGGGACTGGGCCAATGCTGGTTCTATGTATATGTAAAAATTGCACTTGCATTGCAATCCTGATTTGCTTTCAATCTAACCCAGTGAGCGCTGAATCCTTCCGGAAAATGAAATTCCTTCTGTTCACCCGGCTGAACTGTAAGCGTTTTATAAGGATTCCATATGCCAAATTCGTCACTTACCGCAATCAGGTTCATAATAACACATATTTCAATAGAGAATTCGACAGGGTTGCTGGAATTATGAGATATTTGCACTTTTTTCTTATCATAGCCAGTCATTATATAAGGATCGGAAGGTATTGATGCAAGAACATCGGTATCCTTCAATGGCCCACCTGTTCCAACTGGTTTACCTAACTTCCAAAGATCGTCATAATCTCCCAGCCACAAACCTGCCTTACCATCATCACTAATGCGAAAATGCTCACTATCCTCTTGCAGATCACTTCTGCAGCCGGCTATAGCAACAAGTCCCCGCCAGGGGCAGAAATCCGTAAACCTTTTGTTATGAGTGGCAACCGGCTTCATATTTGCAACATCTCCTGAGTTGGCACGGGGAAGGCAGTATATAGTTCCATGCACATTAAAAATGTCTCGTTCAGTTGCAAGTTCCCTCCTCAACCTTGGAATCCCGAATTCCGTTGGATTGTCAAATGAGGGGTCTCCTTTGGGTAATCTAAAGCGATTGCCCCAGTAATCAACCATAATTACGGAGGCCTTGTCCACATGGAACTCGTCTGTCTCTATTTCAGCCTTTTTCTTGACCTCACTATGCAAACCAGGATTATCGACCCATTTCAGTTTCAGATCCTGGTCCATCTCATAATATCCAGCCTCTGAGATTCTACCATTACTGTCAACGGTCCACGCTGCAAACTGCAGGATACCCCTGTCCTGGCCGCCCGTATACAAAAGACCAACACTCCGGAAAGTTCCGGGATCAGCTGGTGCAAGGGATTCAAACATGGCAGGATCAGTACGCACCCCGCCTCCTTTGCCAAAATGGAAATATGCGGTCACATATTTTCCGCTTGCATCTGGGGTAAGGCGTATCCATTCCGCCCTGATATCATCCGCAAATTCATGGTGGATATAACCATGGGGCGGCACAGACAGATTTACAAGATATTCCCACTCCCCTCTCCCATTTTTATCTATTTCAACCAGGAAGTTGATTTGATGATTGTTGATATTGCTGAGGTGCAATTGTCTGTTTGTATAACCTAGAAACGCGAATGGTTCGGAAGTCTGGCCTTTGTGCACATCGTCATGCACCCATGGTCCTCCCCAGCCATAAGGCCGACCGTTATCTTTCAACCCTTCCCATCCTGAGAACCAAAAGTTTGAATGCGATTGATCGGTTAATGACCTGCCTCCGCCAAATTTACTTAATGCGTTATCATCACATCCAAAAACAACCTGATCCTGCCAGCGGGTAAAATCGCCCGTTATTTTGAGGTGACTTGCAATTGGTCGTGGGGCCGGATGATATGATCCGGAAAATTCTCCAGGAAAATCAAACCACATACCATGATGATTCATAAGGTATTCACCTTCCGGACCAACCTGGCGTATGCGAGGCCATTCAACATGCCAGCCATGTAAGCCTTCATAGCTGTAATCGGCCTTAGGTAATCTGAATGTACTCCATTCTCCGTTATCCAGAAGCTTTAATATTAAGGACCTGTGATCCCATCCCATACTCCATAAAGGCGTATCTTTTGAATCATTGCCAAAAATTCCTCCGGGTCCGGTTACTTCGGTAAATTGATTATCATTGATAATCTGCCAGCCTTTCGGGGACAATTTCCCGCCCCATTCACCATTCCACGAAGCCAGACACCCTCCCGGAAGCCTGAAGTCGATCAAACCATCTCCACCAACACCTCCGGTTCCTATCCTTCCGTTATTTGAAATTACAACCCGGCCCTGACCGGAATAACCTCCTTTTCCGTGATAACCAGGTAATCTTGGACCACCATCATTTCCACCAGGTGTTATATTCGAGTCAAGATAAAGTGTTTTGACTTCGAGGGTATTTACATCGACTTCGTACATCCCCTCTTCCATGGTGAAATAGTATACTTTCGTTCCCGGTTGTGTCAGGTGGCGGGCAATGGCGGTATGACGGCCCGGCATTATATCATAGGGAATAACCCGTACATGACGTTCCTTGTCAATAGCATAAGGCCCTATAAACAACTGCTCTGATTCCCGGTGGATCATCCGGCCTGCGGGTGTCCCGCCAACGGATTCTTCTCTTCTAATAATCTCAAGATCAGGGGTTATTTCATACAGACCATCATGGTCATTACCACGAGGGTCATGGGGACTGTAAGTTATCGCCCAAAGCCTGTCTGCCCAGGGAACGAGAGCGCCTATACCACATTCACCACCATTATTAAACATCGTCAGATGGGGATATCGACCGCTAATCCTTGTTGCTAAAAATTCAGCAACTTTCCCTTCACTATCGCTAAAACCAAGTACGGGCATAGAGCTAAAAAGGAAACCTCCACCAATCAGCAATGAAGTATTTTTACAAAAATTACGTCTGGAGGAATTATGAATTTTATCGTTCCCGTTTTTTTCCATCATTTATTACTTTAAATTAAAAGACCCCTGGCGGGTTTCAAAGACTAACTAAATTAATTCATCCAGCCGCCTAACCAGGGCCAGTCCCCGCCATTCTGGAAACTGAAGGGTGCCATGGATTTCAAGGCCTAATATAATTTTCATTGCTTTTGAATTTCTTCATCCAGCAACTTTCGCATTTCAGCGACCACCTCAGGAAATTCAGATGCAATATTCACAGTTTCTCCCGGGTCACTGTTAAGGTCATAAAGCTGTTCATCAGAAGAAAAACCGGTTTCAATCCCAGTTCCCCAGGGAACAATAGCAGGCCCGTCATGAGGAGCTATATATTTATACCCGTCATAGCGAACAAACGACAAAGTATTTTGTATCGCCTCCTGCACAAGTCCGTCACGCCCTTCCTTGTCCTCACCTATTAGGACATCCCATTTATCATGGCTGTCTATTGCCTGCCCGGCATTATAGTCCTGCCCGGTAAAGGAAGCAAAAGAGGCTAGCATGTCAACCTGGCTGAACAACGCAGGCGACTTGATCCCCTCTTCAATCCTGCCGGGCCACTTCACGATCATGGGCACTCTCGTTCCTGCTTCAAAGGCACTGTATTTTCCTCCCCTTAATTCACCCCATGGCTCATGATCGCCAATTTTCTCCACGGCATGATCTACATAACCATCATCCAGCACCGGACCGTTATCAGAAGTGAAGATAACCATAGTATTTCCTGTCAGTCCACGCTCCTCCAGCGCCTCCATCAAAGCACCCACCTGCCAGTCAAGCTGCACCATCATATCACCTCTTGGTCCGTAAGGTGTTATCCCCTGAAACCGTTCGTGGACGATTCGAGGAACATGAATATCCACAGGGCTATAATAGATAAAGAACGGAGCCTCACTGTTGCTATCAATAAACTCAATTGCCTTTTCTACCAGCACATCGGCTATATCCTCATCCCTCCAGAGAGCAGATTCTCCACCCTGCATATAACCTATCCTGCTAATGCCATTGGTTATGGTATGATTGTGTCCATGCGACCACATCATCTTTAAGAGATCCGGCCGTTCCAGCCCGGTAGGCCGGTCGCTTATATTTTCGGTGAAACTTACCTTGATGGGATCATCAGGATCAAGGTTGGGCACATGGTGGTTTTCGACATATACTGTCGGCACCCGGTCATTAGTGGCCGGGATAAGCCAGCTATAATCGAATCCTATTTCCAGGGGACCGGGAGTTATCCTGCCGTTCCAGTCCGGTCCCTCATCGCCTCCAAGTCCGAGATGCCATTTACCGATTACAGCAGTATTGTAACCGGCACGCTGCATCACCATCGGCCAGGTCTCTTTCCCCGGACGGATCAGAGCCGGGGCATCTCCCCTTGCAACACCCGTTCCGGGCTGACGCCATGCATACATCCCCGTCAGTAAAGAGAACCTTGATGGAGTACAGGTGGCCGAAGTGGTGTAGGAATTGGTAAACATGATCCCTTCACGAGCCATCCTGTCAATATTGGGAGTTGGGATTTTACCACCGTAAATACTGACATCCCCATAACCCACATCATCACTGTAGATCACAAGGATGTTGGGCACATCTTCCCTGTTGTCATTCCTGTTGGACTGCTGGGCACAGGAGCTAACCAGTCCTGCGGCAATTAAAGGATATACAAGTTGTTTCATGTGTACAAATCAGGTTAATCAAGTTAATATTCAATTAGTTATATTTTGCACGGAATTGATTTTCCGTATTTCTAACCCATGGATCCCCCTGGTTTGGTCATGTC
>CAZFOO010000064.1:0-20951 GCA_964520585.1 uncultured Bacteroidales bacterium | reverse complement strand
TCTTCATTGTTTTCAGCGCTGATTGCTTCTGGATAATTGTTCTTCGAGAAACTCCTGGGTCAGTTCATCTGAATCACCATAATTTTCACGAATTTCTTCAAGCTTTTGATGCATCATAGCCCGGACTTCCGAATAGGCCGGATCATCATAAACACTTTGCATCTCATTGGGATCTTCAAGGAGATCATACATCTCCCACTCATCAATGTCATAATAAAAATGAATCAGCTTGTACCGGTCGGTCCGGATTCCATAATGACGCTTGACCATGTGTGGTCCCGGCCACTCATAATAATGATAATAAACTGCATCGCGCCAGGGAATAGTTTTGCCGGCAGCAATTTCACGCCAGGAAGCTCCCTGCATATCAGATGGTATCTCTATGCCGGCATAATCAAGAATGGTTGGCGCAAGATCAATATTAACTACCATCTCCTCTACTTTAGTACCGGCTCTGACCTCCCTGGGATACCGGACCAGAAGGGGGGTAGCGAAAGATTCTTCGTACATAAACCGTTTGTCATACCAGCCATGCTCACCCAGGTAAAAACCCTGATCAGATGTATATATTACGACGGTGTTTTCCAATAACCCGTTATCTTCCAAATAACCAAGGACTTTTCCAATTCCATCGTCTACCGACTTTACGGTTTTAAGATAATCCCGCAAATACCTGTGAAACATAAATTTTGCAAGTTCTCTACCCTCCGGCATTTCCTCCAGAAAAGCTTCATTTTTCGGACCGTAAACCGCATTCCAGGCATCCATCTGCTCTTCACTCATCCTGCCAAAGGGGGCAGCCAGCCTGCTAGGTTCTCCAGTAAAAGGATTTTCTTCAAATTTCATATCCCAGCCCCAATACATATCATTGACAATTTCCATCTGCTGCTCCCGGGCAGCTCTACCCCTACCTTTATAGTCGTCAAAAAAGTTTCCGGGAAAATCAAACACATGATCCTCTAAATAATCAAGGTATTTAATCTCAGGCATCCAGTCACGATGAGGTGCCTTGGTGTGATAATTTACGGCAAAAGGCTTGCTCCTGTCCCACTCATTATCAAGCCAGTCTACCACAAAGTCTGGAATTATCCATTCACAGTGACCTTCAAACTGCAATCTCTCTTCTCCATTCTTAATAAATTCCGGATTGTAATAACTACCCTGGCCGGGGAGAGTCATAGAATAGTCATATCCCCGGGGTGCTCCTGCAAGATGGATCTTTCCGATCAGTGCCGTCTGATATCCCTCTTGCTGCAACAGTTTAGGATAAATTTGCTGATCCCAGTCAAACGGGTCCGAATTGTTAATCTTGCCGTTAATATGACTGTATTTGCCCGTAAGCATTACAGCACGGCTTGGTGCACAAATAGAATTAGTAACAAAACTTTGCGTGAATATAGCTCCTTCCCGGGCAAGGCGATCCATATTGGGAAAATGTACTGAATCAAGCAGACCTTTCCCGTAAGCATGCAATGCCTGCTGGGTATGGTCATCGGTCATGATAAAAAGAATATTCGGTTGCTGTTCTGTTGTTTTCTCATTGCACCCGGATGCAATCCCGGCTCCCAGGGTTAGTAATGCAACTGCTTTTGATAAATTATTATTCATACTATTTGCTTTAAAACGGTTTGGTTTCTTTCAAATAGCATAAAGAGTTTTCCTCCTGGGGGTCTGCACTTCAACACCTTCTCCTGTCATCGTATACGGAATCCATCCGTCGTCATTTGGTTCCAGTCCCCATTCATCAATATATGATTTACCCGGCCTGAAATCGTCATCAATTTTGACAAGCAATTTTTGTAGCCGATTGTCCAAATCCTTCAGGATATCAGCATATTCAGGTCTGGAAACCAAATTATTCATCTGGAAAGGATCATTCACATCATCGAACAACAACCAGGGGCCATCCAGGGCACGCACATAGGTGTAGCCGGGGGTTCTAAGGGCACGGTATTCCTTACCATACTCTCCTCTTTCCCATGGAGCAACCTGCATGTATAAAGCCGCATGATTCTCCGGTTCGGATCCACCTCTGATAACATATGAAAAATCATCTCCTTCAATGGTCCCGGGAATTTCGAGTCCGGCAAGGCCAAATAAGGTTGGAAATATATCGGGAGTATTAATGGGCAAATCTATAAGTTTTCCTTCGTTTCCATGAATGGCAGGATAACGAAGTAAAAAAGGAACACCGGCAGATTCATTTAATGGTACCTGCTTGGCTTTTGGTCTGACACCATGTGAACCAAGCATCTCCCCATGGTCAGAGGTGAATACCAGGATTGTGTCTTCCCTGAGTCCCGTCTCATCCAGTGTGACCAGGAGATCCTTTATGCTATCATCCAGCGCCTGACAATGTGCATAATAACCTTGAGCTTCTATAGCTGCCTGCTCTTTCATCGACTCGGGCACATTTACCGGTAAACGTAATTCCTCGGGTGGGTACAGGGCCTTTAATTCTTCCGGTGCAGTATGATGCGGAAAATGCGGAGTGCCATAGGAAACAAACAAAGCGAAAGGCTCCCCGCTTTCTGCCTGGTCTGTTATATATTGTTGTGCATCTTTCGTTTGAGCATACACGTCATACCCGTCCCAGAACAATTTTTCGGGAGATGTACCAGCATAATAGTGAGAATGGTTATAGTTATGATCACATTCGGCAACTTTCCAGTATTCAAAGCCGCGACGTCGTTCCGGTGGAATAAATACATGACGGCCATGACCGTCGAGATGCCATTTTCCGATATAGGCGGTTTTATAACCAGCTTCAGTCAGGGCATCTCCAATGCAATACTCTGTGGGAGGAAGATGAAGGTCATTAAAGAACATCCCGGTAGACGTAGGATACCTGCCTGTTAAGAGAGAAGCACGATAAGGGGTGCATACAGGACATACTGATACAGCATTCCGAAAATTATAACTTTCCTGAGCAAGCCGGTCAATGTTGGGTGTTCGGACATTTGGATCCCCGGCATAACCAATTGCCGATGCACGCCATTGATCGGTTAAAATATAAACAATATTTGGCTTTTTCCTTTTGGTCGCACAGGCCGATATAGCAGTAGACAAGGCAATGGCGGCAGTGGCAGCCGAAATATTTTTAATAAAGTTTCGCCTGTTTATCTCTTTGATGGGTTTTTGGATCATGGCTAAATTTTAAATTTAGGGGATTTCTGGTAAAATCATCAGGACTACCGGTACGAATCTGAATTGGATCCATGGAAATATTTTTTAGAAAATTTACTTAACGGTAATAATATAACTTCCTTCATTAAGCTCAAAATGACCAGATTGCAGTCCGGCAATCATATCCGGATCAAATTGGTTGTCTGATTTTTTTACAACATCAATTGTTTGCGATGCATTAACCTTCAATCTTACCATGGCTGTAGTTTCGGAGGGAATATCCATTTCATACCTGTAACTGCCAGGTCCTTCCTGTTTCCAATTAGAAACTATTGGGCCAAAAGGTGACTGGTAAGTGGAATTAACATGTTCCAGTCCCCGGGGAGTTGCCGGAGCAAGAAAGAACCTTTCAAAGCCGGGGTTATCAGGATCAGGACTGATTCCTCCAAGCCATTTATAAAACCATTCTGTTACCGATCCAAACATAGGATGATTGTTGGAGTAAGTATTTTCGCTCTCCTGCCACGTCTCCCAAATTGTAGTTGCCCCATTCTCTATCATGTGACCCCATCCAGGATAAGTCCTGCTGTTGACTATATCATAAACCTCACTGACCAGACCGTTATGTGAAAGGGCATCAAGTATATATTTAGTGCCGAATATACCGGTATTGAAATGTCCTGAAGGACCATTCCTTACCGCTGCAAGCAATGAATCCCGTGCTGCAGGAATTTCATTTTCAGGAACAATGTCGTAATAAAGCAAGGTTGCGAATAATGTCTGCCTGTTTACCGGACCTTCAACAGGTTTATCCCAGAACCTGGCTTTAATCATGTCCCTCAGCTCCCCGGCCAGCCGTCCGTATTTCTCCTCATTTTCCTTATCGCCCATTACTGAGGCAAACTCTTGCATTATCCTTGCTGACTTGAGATAGTGGGTTGTCCCGATCAATTGGACAGGCACAGGCTGAAGAGAACCATGATCACTAAGTCCCTGATCAACAATTTTGTCAGGATGTATCCTCGCGACCTTATCCATCCATTCATTGTTGAGATCATATAGTTCTTCAATAATTTCTGTATCATTATAGTATAAATAAAGATAATATTGAGTAAGAAGAAAGGCAGATTCCCAGCTAATTCCGCAATATTTTATTCCAACATAGGGGGCGGTGTCGACAAATACCGAATCATTCATGGCATCTACCCAGTCGTATACTGTTTTACGGTAGAATGACTGCATATCATAATTATAGATATAGGCCTCACTTGTTGCGTTAAGATCACCTCCATATCCAAATTTTTCTCTTGCCGGGCAATCAGTTTGTACGCTTACCAGATTTGCCAGAAATGTCCTTTCTGTCATTCCCTGGATTGAATTGATAAGGTCCGCAGAAGTTGCGAAATAATTATCATCTGAAACATTATTATGAATGAACAAACCTTCAATATCGGATAACTGAGGCATTGCTTCCAGACCGGAAATTTCAATATATCTGTAGGCATGGTAGGTATATTCCGGACTGTACCAGGTATCTTTATTATCACCAATAATATAAGTATCTTCTTGCCAGGCTGTATCCGGAGCACCGGGACCACCCACTCCCGGTGCTTTAATCTGACCGGCAACAGCGGTCATCGGATTTAGCGTACCATCTTCATAAATACGTTCACCCAATCTTAAGGTAATGCTGTCGCCGGTATTACCGGATATCCTGACCCGGTAAGTACCGGTAAAATTTACCCCCATATCAACAATAAAATCAGACGGATCATCAGGATTGGGATAAATCTGCACAGGTCTGATTTTTTGCATTACCTGCATCGGGGGAAAAAATGTTTTCTGCAATTCCCCGCCGGGTTCTTCGCTTATTACAGCATTTTCCCAGGACCCGTCATCATACCCTGGCTTGTTCCATCCCGGGATCTCCCTTCGGGCATCATATACTTCGCCAAGGAATACATTATTTTTTAAAACCGGGCCATGGGAAAATTTCCATGTCTCATCTGAAACTATTTTCTCCATTGTTCCGTCTTCGTACTCAACAATAAGCTGTGCAATAAAAACCGGTCTGCCGACGGCAGGAATGTCGTTTCGGAGATTTCTGCGTCCCCACATTCTGAGAGGAAGGGGATTATAAAATCCGTTGCCCAGTGAGACACCCAGACAATTGTCTCCGCTCTGCAAAAGTGAGGTTATATCATATTCTGAAAAGTAAATACGTTTGGAAAAATCAGTCCAGGCAGGTTCAAACATATCTTCTCCAACCCTTGATCCATTAATTGTTGCGGTATAATAACCCGCTGCTGATATATTAAGAACGGCTGAGCTGATTTCTTTTTCAGCTTTGAATTCTTTTCTGAAAACAGGAGCAGGATCATCAAGGTAGAACAATGAATCGTGTTCCGGAGCCTCACTACCGTCGCCAATCCATAATGCATCAGTATTTCCGGACAGGCCTTGATTATTGCGGGGTCCGGAACAGGCAACAACAACTATAAAAAGAAAAATCAACAACTTTGGCATAATAGAATTATTTGGCATAACAGAATAATTAATGGTTAAAAATATTAAATTTTTACAATAACTTCTCTTTCCGCCCGCAATCTGACTCTTTGGCTTTTATCAAATGCCTCAGGATTTATGATCTGATCTTTTCCTGACAATCAGATCAGGGTTAGAGGCAATCTCTTCAGGCATCTTCAACAACATTTCCTGCCAGAGAGGTATTTTGATTCTGTTAACGTCAAGCTCATTCGATGCAGATATCAGATTCCTGAATAACCCTTTGGCCATTGCAACCTTTGATACCGCATTACAGGAACCCCGGGAATTAGTGTTGCCAATAGTGTTTTCGGGAGACTTTGCAGGTGAGACAGAGACAATAATCTAAAAAAAGCAGGAAGCCCATTAGACAGACAAGTGGAATTATTAGTTTGCGGAATTATTGCTTCTCAAATTTAATCTTTTCTATTTCAATAAAAGTTCTCAAGTCAGTTGGTTTTTTCCCGGTCAATCGTTCGAAGAAATCTGAAATCCCTGGTTCCTTCTGAAATCTCGGCAGAAAGTGCAGCAAAATCATTATGATAATCATTCCTCTTACCATTCCTTCATTTCTTTTTATTACATAAAATCTTAATGGATTTACATTCCTGTATCTGATAGGGTGTTCAATTGAGCTGTTAATGAGTGAAGCTACTTTCTCAAAATTTTCATTTTCCAAGCCGGTAATCTCATATGCCCGATTCTTATATTCGTCAAACCGGTCAAGTAAAATGGCTGCGGCCTCTCCAATATTTTCAATGTCAATCCAGTTGAATTTTGCCTTTCCTGCTGGTAAAATAATCTCTCTTTTTGTTTTTATATCCTTAATCAGAGTTGTTGTCAGGTTTTGCATAAAGTAACTCGGCCGAAGGAAAATAAAGTCCAGTCTGTATTCATTTATTAAACGCTCAATCTTATTGTGAGGAATTACTTTGCTTTTTTCGGCTCCCTGAACTGATAAAAAAACGATCTCATTGATGTTATTTTTTTTGATTGTTGCAATTAAAGGTTTGAAATATTTTTCAATATCAGATATGTGCGGAGGTCTTAACAGGAATATCCTGTCAATCCCGGTCAGGGCATTATCAAATGTATCTGAATCCTCAAAATCGAAGTGAACATAATCCAGGTTTGAATAATCCTTAAAAACGATTTTTGATTTTTCAATGTCTCTGACACCAACAACAATCTTGTTTGAAGTTTCAACATTGCTTAGAAATCTAATCACTTCTAATCCTATATTACCTGTCGCACCAGTAATCAGTATTTTACTCATTTCAACGCTCTTTCATTATACAACCATGTTGAGTAGGGAAGACCAACATTTTTCAGGAGCCACAAACTTCAAACAACCTCTAAAAACTCCACGCCTGGCACATTATTCCAGGCAGATCAGTTCACCCCTCCTATAAAATCTACTAAAAAAAAGAAAATTTAAGAAAAAAAACAGTAAAATTGTCTTTTAATAAATTTTTTTGAGTAAAACACATGGATCGGCCATCTGCCGAACAAGGGTTCATAATAGAAAGAATATTAATAAAATCTTTATAAGGAGGAGTTAAAAATGAAGCAAAAAATAAAATTACTTGCCGTAATGACAATTTGGGCAATGTCTTTTTCAGTTTATGCTCAAAAACCTGTTGGAGAAAACTGGTTAAATATTGACAATGTTCCCGTTGAAGATGCAATTTGTTTTGCGCTTTATACTGTGGACAACAACATACTGAAAATGACGGCCCAGCTTTATCCTCTGGGCAGGGATGTTGACCGGGTGGTCAAATTGCAGGTCAAAAAGGACGGTAAGTGGGAAACCATTTCTGCAACTGTTGTTAGTGAGGAATCCTATGGCTGGCCTCAGGAAGATAGAAAGCGTTGGACAGCACATTTTCGTATCGAACAGTGGAACAGCTCCATGGATTATCAGTACAGGGTTCTTGCAGCCGGGGATAAAGCTAAATATGAAGGCCTGATAAGAAAAGATCCTGCAGAGAAAGAAGAAATCATTATAGCTGCATTTACCGGAAATGGAAATCACGATCGGCGACTAAAACCCGATATTATCAATAATATAAAAGCCCAGGATCCGGATCTGTTATTTTTCTCAGGCGATCAGTCTTATGATCACGAGAGACACCTGCAAGCCTGGTTGTTATTCGGTCAGCAATTTGGTGAAATTATCAAGGACCGGCCCACCATTTGCATTCCTGATGACCATGATATCGGACAGGGAAATGTATGGGGTGAAGCCGGAATTAAGGCAAACAGTACAGCCGGGAATGACGGGGGATATTATTACTCGCCTCAATATGTTAATTCAGTTCAGAATGCACAAACCTGGCACCTGCCGGATGCCTATGATCCAACACCTGTTGAACGGGGAATTCAGGTTTATTATACATCATTGAAAATTGGAAAGGTAGATTTTGCTATTGTCGAAGACCGGAAATTCAAGACAGGTCCAAAGGGTCTGGTACCACCTATGGGTCCCCGACCTGATCATATTACTGATCCTGACTATGATCCTAAGATAGTCGATCTTCCCGAAGGAGAAATCCTGGGAGACAGACAACTTCATTTTCTGAATGAATGGGGGCAGGATTGGCATAATGTTAATTTGAAAGTGGTTCTTTCACAAACTATATTTGCCAATGCGGCCCATAGACACGGCAAGTATGATTACACATTATTTGCTGATATGGACTCCAACGGGTGGCCGCAAACTGCAAGAGATCGTGCAATAACAGCAATGCGTAAATTCTTTGGTTTCCACGTAGCAGGAGATCAACATCTGGCAACGGTAATCCATCATGGTGTTAATCAATTCCGGGATTCAGGATTTTCCTTCTGTGTACCTTCAATAGTTAATTATTACAACAGATGGTGGACGCCACAGGGTGAACCCGATGGAGAACCTGTTAATGGACCGCTTAAGGGATTAGGTGATTACTACGATGGGTTCCATAATAGAATAACTATGTATGCTTTTGCTAATCCCAGTGAAGAGAGAATAAACAAATGGGGCGGTGAATGGGGCGAACGTGCTGCCGGATACGGTCTCGTACGTTTTAATACAGAAAACCGGAAAATCACAATGGAATGCTGGCCGCGTGGAATTGATGTAACTGCGGATAATTCAGAGCAGTACGAAGGCTGGCCGGTAACAATTGATCAAATGGATAATTACGGCCGCACTGCAATTGCATATTTACCTGAAATCCGGGTTTCAGGCATGGAAAACCCGGTAGTGCAGGTTATTTATGAGCCGAATGGTGAAGTTGTCTATACAGTGAGGATAAAAGGCAATCAAATTCGGCCAAAGGTATTTAAAGATGGAAAATATACAGTTAACATAGGTGAGCAACCTCATAACATGAAAACCTACACAGGACTGGACGCGCAGGAAGATGAGAAAAATGAGAAAGTGCTGAATGTTGTATTTTAATATTGCAAATGGGCCGTTGGTGCAAGGTATGATAACTCTGGATAATTGAAAATCATTGTTTAGGTAAATTCAGGCATATTAGAAGAATATGTTATCAAAATAAGTTGCAAAGAAATAACTCCGAAAAACCGGAAGAAATATCTTATGCTCTTATTTCGATCATATCGATAATCTGATCAATAACTTCATCAAATGAATCTTTTATACCCATATCACTCTGGTTATAAATGGTAAGGCCCTTATCAGAGCCCTCTCCAATCTCCATGATCAGAGGGATCTGTCCCAGTAGCTTTGCTCCTGATTCACCGGCTAGTTTTCTGCCTCCACCTTTTCCGAATATAAAGTATTTCTCATCAGGATGCTTTGCCGGAGTAAACCATGACATATTTTCAATAATACCGAGTAAAGGCACATCCAGATCAGGATTATTGAACATAGCTACGGCTTTCCTGGCATCCGAAACAGAAACCTCCGGTGGTGTGGTTACAATAATTGCCCCTGAAATGTTCAGCTTTTGAACAGTAGTAAGCTGTATATCTCCTGTTCCAGGGGGAAAATCAACGATCATATAATCAATCTCACCCCATTCCGTATCCCTGAACATTTGAAGTAAAGCATTTGATGCCATTGGTCCACGCCATATCAATGATTGCCCCGGTTCAATAAAAAATCCAATAGAAACAATTTTCACACCATATTTCTCAATGGGATATATAACCTCTTTATCATTTTTCTTCTCCCCGGTAAATTTTTCATTCTGCACACCAAACATCACAGGTATGGATGGGCCATATAAATCCGCATCCACCAGGGCAACTTTTTTCCCCTTCCTGGCAAGCGAAACAGCCATATTGGCAGATACAGTTGATTTTCCAACACCTCCTTTGCCTGATGCTACCACGATAATATTTTTCACTTCAGGTAGTGAAATTTTCTCAAATGATTTTAGGCTCATAAACTGCTTTTTTCAGGACTTATTTCAATAATCATAAAATCAGGAATTATAGTTATTTTCCAATATTCCTTAATTGGTTAGTATCCAATCCACTTAATAACAAACCTTTTCGAGCTTGTATAATAACCTTCGTGGATTTCATTCAATTTTTGTTTCCGCAAATTAATGGGGTTTCCTTTATCACGGCTCGACATTCTAAAAAATATATCTACAAGATGATTACCAAAAACTACATATCCTGTTTCAATATTTTCAGGTTGATTTTCATGTTTCTCGCCATCATCAATCCAAATTGCAGGGCAAATTATATGTTCATTTTCATCTAAATTCATTATCGATATTTTGTAAATAACCCTGGTAATTAAAATATTTCCTTAGCCTTTATTATTCATAAATAATTACATCATGATGAATTCCAGCTTACTGGTATCTTTATGAAATAAAATATTTTGTTCTAAAGCTCAAAAATTCAAGGTTATTTCTACGTTTATGAATTAATCAGGTTAAGCATCAGTTTCAAAAACATAACAACTAATTATCAATTCTTTTCCATTCTTAAACATCATAAAAATAATAATGTTTAACTTTTTTGTCCCCCCGCCAATTCACCTGATTCCATACATAATTGATTTTTGGTCGATCTCACTTACTTATAGGATGTTTGCCAGAAATAAAATGATTAATCAAAATTAAAAGAGGGCAAATTTAATGCTGAATCGAAAAATCAGGAGTTTTAAAAAAACTTTCACTCATGCCGGGCATTATGATGAGGGTTTTTTCTGTTGCTACAATGCCTGAACCACAAAGGTAAATACAATGACTCTATGAGTTTTTAGCAAAAACAAATCGGTTTTAATATGCTGCCGCATATTAAAAAGGATCTTCAGGGCCGGCATGAAACTGTGTTAAGAACGGGTCCATAAAAAGCATCTTTCCATGAACCGATAGACAGGCCCGGGTAATTTCAAGGGGTGTACCATACCCCAGGAATTCTGTTTCAGCTCCCTGAATGGAATTTAATGGTTCTCCCATGCCGGTGTTCGCAGATGTACGCTGCCGGTTGAGAAACCGCATTATAAATGGTTGCTTTGGCTCAAAGCTAACACGGATTTTTTTGGCTTTCAAAATATCCTTAATGTGAGATATAGCATCATGCAATCCACCGGTTTCATCAACAAGATTGTGTTCGGCAGCTTCCTTTCCAAGCCATACGCGTCCTTCCCCAAGCTCACGAACCTTGTCATGTGATATTTTACGAAAATCAGCTACGCGATTTATGAACTCCTGGTAGAGAAATTCTACAATGTTATCTAATGTATCATGCTCCTTATCTGTCAGTTTCCTCAATGCAGAACCGACATCTGCCGAGTCACCATGCTTGATCGAATCATGGGATATTCCGTATTTCTGAAGTAACTGTGCTATGTTAAAATATACACTCAGTACTCCGATTGAACCGGTTATGGTGGTTGGAAGAGCAAAAAGTCTGCGCCCTGTAGTCGAGATCCAGTATCCTCCGCTTCCGGCAACCGGCCCCATAGAAATCACAAGTGGCTTTTTTTCGTGCAAGGCCACCAATTCGCGAAGAATGTTCTCACTTGCAGTGGCCGAACCGCCTCCACTGTTGATCCTGAATATTACCGCTTTGATTTTGGGGTTCTTTCTTAATGAACGTATTGCCTTAATCATTGAACGGTCACCGGTTGCCTGTCCAAATAACGGATTTCTCCGGTCACTTCCTTCAACGATCATACCTTCAAAAACCAGAACAGCAACCCGGGGAATAAAACCAAATCGAAAACGTGGAGTTTTGATCAATTTCCTTTTGATCTTCTTTTTTGACCATTCATTAACGAGATCATCCGCCGTGCGCAATTCATCAACAATTTCAGATTTCACTGCTTCGGGTGCAGTATAGATGTGGCCTTCAATCATTTTATCAAGTCTCTCTTTCGTGAGACCGCGAGAGCCGTTGGAAGACCCTGTTACAGTCTCCTTCATTGATGCTATTGCACCGTCAATTAAAGATTGATATTGCTTTCTGGCATATTTATCATATTTCTCAGTTCTGAGATTATCAGCACTGCTTTTATAACGGTCGCGCCTTATCACCGTTACATCAACCTCATGTTTATCAAGTAATTTCTTAAAGAAAAGAGAAGACATTGCCATACCAAGAAAAGAAACCTGTCCCAGAGGATGCAGTATCCTGTGTTTACAGGAAGAAGACAATACACAGTCATACAGATTATATTCCGGCGCATAGTAGTAGACTTCCTTACCTGCCTTGGTAAGACGCATTAGTGCCGAATGGATTTCCTCAAGGCCGCCAAAAGCAGGCACAGAAAAGTCATTTTGACGTTCAATAAGTACATACCGGATAGAACGGCTTTCCAATATCCACTCAATTTGAGAATAGAAAATATCGAACCGGAAGTTCTTCTGCCTTCTTCTGCCCAGACTCATGGTCCGGGAACCGATCTCCTGGTATTTGCCACTAAGTTCTATTTTTATGTATTTCATTTATCTTTTTATCAATTAATGAATCTTTAACAAAGATAAATGAATTTAATATCCGGATAAAGTATAGGGTAATATTCTTTTCAGATGAAACCCGCATCAGCCTCAGGTAAACAAAATTTAATGAATGCTAAATCTGGCTAATATTGCTGTAAGGACTTTTTACTACAGATTCTTTATACAATGCCACCTGCACAGAACCTTACAAAGCCCAAAAACAGCAGCTTTATTGAGGAGGGGATGAAATTTTAATTTGTTTCAGAAGGTGATTTAAAGTAATAAACCGGATGGTTTTTATAAGAAGCATTATAAATTCAATTGCTCTTTATATTTTTTTAGTTCCTGGAAATGCTCCATCACAAGCTTCTCTCTTTTTTCCCTTGAATTTTTCTTATAGCTCCCGAATTCATCCTTTAAATCGTCGATCTCTGAAAGAGTATTTAGAGTGACAGTACGATTTCTGGCATAAGTTATAAGTGTCAGGGCCAATAAAACTGCCAGAACTGTTATAATAGTCCATACAGTCATATTATAACCTGTCTTGCTCATGCTGGCTCCAAGAAAAACCATACTGTCCCTGTTCTCAATAGCCTGATCCCGTTCATCACGGGTATATTCCAGAATAGCATTTAAGCTATCCATATCTTCATCAATATTCTTAAGTCGCAATTCAAGATTAAGTTTATCACTTTTTATGGAATCAAGAGAATCAAGAGAATTGTTCTTTACCGTAATGAACATATCTTCACGTATAGCCCTGAAGTTATTATAAATTAAAGTTCTGTCCTCTATGTAATCAAGCTGCTCCTGGAGGGTACCTGTCTGCAGAATTTCCGGAAGACCTGACTGCCCAATAGAACTACCAAAAGAAAAAACAGTTAAGATGATGGCGATAAAAAATATGCGATTTGTTTTTGAAGATAGCTTCATGATAAGAGTAATTATTGTTGTAACAAAACGGTAATCCGGCATATATTATTATGATGCGTTCAGATCATACGTAATAGATACGTTATAGGTTTCCTTATGGAAATAAAAAATTACCTGAGATTACCGGTAAGTTGAATTAAAAACCAACAATCTTCAAGACTATCCATGGCATAAAATACAGTCAATAATGAAGATGTGAAAAATTGTACTTAGCCTGAATAATTCATAAACTTAGAAATATAGGTGAGCTATTGAATCTTGAGAATAACAATTTTTTCGCCCAATGGGTACCAGGGTTATCAATTTCCTAAAAAGCAATTATCTAAAATTAAGAAGGTTGTTTAATTTAAGTATGTGGCAGATCAGGACTATTCAGTAACTACATATTGCTATGGGGAGAATTTTTCAAAAGTTTTGTAAGATATTTCAAATTGTCAGTTTGTATAAAATCCACATTCATTTCAATCGCACTGCGGTTCCTTGAGCGTGAATTTGTATTAAATACCGACACCATTACACCCTTCTCATGAGCATATTTGACTTTTTCCGGGGAAAGACCCTGGATCGGAACAGTAACTCCCTGAAGTTTTAAATTTATAGCGCTTTCGATGGCTTTATAAAAATCTTCATTATAGTAGAAAATTAGAAGACCTTTACGTTTCTTTTTCAACGCCCTGACAAGATCGGGTCTTTTCAGCTCAATAAATACATTATTTCCTAATTTGTATTCATCTAGCAAACCAATCAATGAACCAGTTAATTTTTCTTTAAAGTAAGAAGTTGTATCCGGATTAAAACTTTTTATGTCAAATACAAATAATAAGTCATCCCGGTTGGTAATTCCTGAGATTAGAGAATCTACCCTGATAACCTGATAACTGGAAAAAAAAGGACTGTTATATGTTGTGTTACTTATCTCAGCCCAACTTTGGTTATATATCTGCCCATAAGCCGATGATCTCTCAGAAAGCTCATAATCGTGATAAGCTACAAATACACCGTCATTTGTCATTTGCACATCAATTTCTACCCCATCTGCACCAAGACCGGCAGCTCTGTTGATTGACTGGTAACTATTCATTGGATACAAATGAGAGATACCCATCCCCCCATGTCCTATAACCCCGACGATATCATCATTTAGATTGGTTACCGAAAAATCGGATTTTTGACAAGAAAGATGGGTCAAAACCAATACAAGCAGAATAATTTTATTCATCTGAGATGCAAGTTTATTCAGTAAAGAGATATAAAACAGCACAAAAACAGTACAAGCCAATGTTCTGTAAATCTAAATTTTAACTATTAGTAATCAACGGTCAAATATTTACCATGAGAGACAAAGGACTGAAAGGTCGTTAATGGGTTTTGCCCAAATAAACCGGTAATTATTTTTTGATAAAACTCCTCAAATTAATGATTGAATCTGAAGAATCATGTCGTATATTTGTTATAATGTCAAAAGTATTGTTTAATTATAAACATTCTAAGAAATGAATTTGCAATTAGGTACAATTATTTTAAAATTTGATATCAGATTTAATTTAGGATAATTGACCGGCATGTTCGTCAACAAATAAGTTTATCGCTTGTTATATAACAAGAAATCTGATCAAATATTATTTTTAAGAGTTTACAATATTTTTTATAAAAGCTCCTATTTTATTATTAAAATTAGGCATCATCGGTCGCTAGTATGACAAATTCAAAAAACCTTTTCAATCCATTTCCCGGACTACGCCCATTTAACGTAGATGAAAGCAGTTTATTTTTCGGCAGGGAAAGCCAGGTTGCATCAATTATTGCAAAGCTGGAAAGAAAAAAGTTCGTGACAATTATCGGATCATCCGGTTCAGGAAAGTCTTCTATTATAAACGCAGGAATCATTCCAGGAATCCTCAGGAGCCATAAAAACGAACCCGGAGAATCATGGAGAATAATTAGCTTCAGGCCGGGAGCATCGCCAATTGACAGTATTTCTCGGGCATTAGCAGAAAGTGTTAATGAAAACGGCATCACAACTAATGAGAAAAGCCATTCTGACAAGATTGCAAAATTATTACGAAATAATCCCCATGGTCTCTCTGAATCACTTCGCCGGTTGCGTATTGATAATAAAGAAAAGATTTTGATAATAATAGATAATCTTGAAGACCTTTTCCGTTTTAGTCGAAGTAGAAACAACCGCTCCATAATTAATGAATATGAGAATTTTATAAGTCTGCTTACTGAGGTGAAAAGTCAGGAAGCTTTACCGGTACATATTATGCTTTCAATCCGTTCAGATTTCCTTGATGACTGTCAACAATTTGGAGAACTGAACCAGATGATAAATGAGAGTAACTATATTCTCCCTCATCTTAAAAATGAAAATCTTAAAGAAATAATTAACGGTCCCGCTGCTGCCGGCGGAATTGAAATAGATCCTAAACTTGAAAAACAATTACTTGCAGATATAAATAATAAAAACTACCTTTTACCATTGTTACAGCATGTTTTACATCGAATGTGGGAGCATTGGGCAAAACAAAAAAACAATGACAGGCCGATATCACTGGATGATTATGATGCTGTAGGAAAGATTGAAAATGCAATATCTAAAAATGCAGATGAAGCATATGAAGAACTATCTGAGAGCGGAAGGGTAATTTGTGAAAGAATGTTTAAGACCATAACAGAAAAAGGAGTAGATAATCATGAAGTAACCAATCCATCAAGAATAGCAGATATTGCTTTTGTTACAAGAGTAGGAGTTACTGATATTATTGATATTGTAGAGAAATTCAGGCAACCTGATCATCCTTTTCTTCATCCTGATAATAAGACAGAGTTAAATTCAGATACAATAATAGATCTTTCTCATGAAAGCCTCATGAAATTATGGGACAGACTTAAAATCTGGATTGAGGAGGAATCAGAGTCAATCCTCATGTATAAACGCCTGGCTGATGCCTCAAGATTATATCAAATGGGCAAGGCAAAGTTATGGACTACTCCGGAACTGCAGCAGGCCCTTATCTGGAAAGAAAAAAATGAACCCTCCTTTCAATGGGCGCAAAGATATAATACTGCTTTTGAGCGGACTATGCAATTCCTGAACAAGAGTCAGGAAGCACATATAATGAGGGAAATAGAAAGTCAGGAAAAACCCCGCCAAGCATTGCGGCAGGCACGTATGCTAATAACATCAGCGATAATACTTGTCTTAATATCCGCGGGAGTGATATTTTTTATTACCAGAACACCATCAGAAAACGGAAGCCTGCAGGAACTGTCAATGCGAAATGAATTTGCCGGGAATGAACAACAAGTTACAAATTCAGGTAACCAGACAATTGCAACAAATGATTTAACTCAAGAAGAACCTGAAGATACAAGTTCATCTGCTTCGCCGGGTCAGGCAAACTCTCCTGGCGATACAGACCGGCCACAACAGACAACTGCAGCACCCCCGGTACAAGAAGAAACACCAGAAGAAATACCAGAGGAAAACTCACAGGAAAACTCACAGGAAAACTCACAGGATGAAACTGAACCAGAACCACAAACTTCAGAAGAGATAAACAGACAACCTTCCGGACCTTCCCAGGCTGAACTTGCAGCCCGGGAAGAAGCTATGAAAACCCGAATGCTGGCTGTTTCTCAAATGCTTGCAATAAGGTCTCAACAGGTGGATGACAATCCTGACCTGAAAGCCCTGCTTGCTTTACAGTCGCACATTTTTAATGAAAATTATGATGGACCTTCATATCATCCCGATATTTATTTAAGCCTTTTAAATTCCATTAAAAGTCTTTACGGAAATAATTACAATGCCTACGAGGGACACACAGAATCAGTCAATTCTGTAGTTTTCAGGCCAGGCAGCAGCATTTTCTATTCAGCTTCATCTGACGGACAGGTATTGCAATGGGATCTAAATGATGAAAATAAAGCCCCCAGATCATTAATTCAGAATTCGGTTGTTAATAATCTACTGGCAATTTCAGCTAATGGTCAGTGGCTGGCAGTTGCAACCGAAGGGGAAGGAATACAGATATTCAACCCAACCAGAAACCTGCCCAATCCTTTCCAGGTAAGTTGGGGTAACAACAGGGTTATTGCCCTTGATTTCCAACCTGACAATGAACACATTATTTTTGCCGGCTCAGATAATTCACTTGTAAAACACAATATTAGAAGTAGCACTAACGAAGTAATTGCAAAAACAGATTCAGAAGTACTTTCTCTTGCTGTATCACCTGATGGTAGTCTTATTGCAGTTGGGACCAGATCCGGACAGGTATTACTTTATCAGGATGAAGTTGGTGCCGGAGTACAGATAATTCATAATGAACAAGGTAATGATGTGCATACAGTAACATTTAATAATAATGGCACAAGGTTGGCTACCGGTAGCCTCAGGGGGGAAGTCCGGGTAGTGGACCTCAATACCGGAAATCTTATTGCTACTCTCAGAGAACATGCTGCAAGGGTTGTTGATGTTGACTTTTGTCCCGGGGGGAAATTTCTTGCATCGTCAAGTTTTGACGGATCAGTTAGTATATGGAATATGCAAAACCTGAACGATCGTCCTGTTATACTAAGGGAGCATGGATCATGGGCACGTACCGTTGAATTTGATTCATCTGGGAATAAGCTGCTGAGTGGCAGCCGTCAGGAAACCAGGCTAAGAGCGTGGACAATGGACACAAATGAAATGGCATCAATGATCTGTAATGAAGTAACCAGAAATATGACACGGGAGGAATGGAATCAATATGTAGGAGAAGACATACCCTATATGGAATCCTGTCCTCAATTATCAAACAGATAGGTTTTTCAAAATAATTAATTTCGTATGACCTCAATTTTTACCAAGATTAAGCCATTTATATTCATCCTTTTTGCAATATCTATTACACATCAGGCAAGATCCCAGGATGATTGTTCTTCTATACTTGAAAATGCCGAGCTGTTATTTGATCAGGGAATAATTGAAGATATTCCCTCCCTCCTGTTTGATTGCCTGGAAGATGGTTTCACTCCCCAGGAAAAAAGACGGGCCCAAAAGCTTCTAATCCTCTCCTATTTGTTTGATAACAGGGTACAGGAAGCCGAAGATGTGATGATGAATTTTTTAAAGGAAAACCCTGAATATGAAATTCAGCCGGGGGATCCACCTGAATTCACCACACTGTTTGCTGAATTCAGAACTTATCCGTTTTTATCGGCCGGCGTATTCTTTGGTGGGAATCTTACATCTGCAGTTAAACTACAACAGTATGGGCCGTTCAATACCAACACGGATAAAGGGGAATTTTATATTACGTCCCCCGATATTCAGGTAGGAGCCGCACTACACATTTTCCTTACTGAAAGTATCGAATTAAATATTGAGAGTATCTATACCAGGTATAATTTCGCATACAGAAATCTTCAATACGGTTTCGCAGAAGTTTCCATGACAGAAAAGCATCAGCGTCTGGAATTCCCGGTTTCGGCAACTTATGATCTCGTTGATCTTAGCGATACATGGATCCCATACTTCAGGATGGGGGCATCCTATGGCATGATCGTGGAAGCCAGTACTGATTACACCCGGAGCCATATAAACACAGGAGAAGAAGTATTCAGTCCGGTTGAAGCAAAGGAGGTTTATATAGACGGGAAAAGAAACTCCAATGTATTCAGTGCAATTTTAGGTGGAGGATTAAAATATAAAATACAAAGGGGGTACTTCTTTCTAGATCTCAGATATTCTTACGGTTTATCTGAGCTGGTCAATCCTGAAACCAGATGGGATCAGGATACCGCGTTTCGTTTTTATTATGCTGACAGTGACTTTCATCTCGATCATTTCTCTTTTTCAATAGGTTACCGTTATTCATTCTTTAAATCAACAAAACTATAATTTCCTGATGGCCAAAGCATATAACATAAAATCATTACCTATTGGATTATTTATAATTTCAGTCCTATTATTATCCAATTCCTGCAGGAAGGAATCTTTCAGCCCTTCCCAGGCTGATTCATTTATTAAGTTTTTCGGTACTTATCAAAATGATAAAGGGGCTGATGTCAGAAGCCTGGATGAGGGAGGATATGTTCTTGCCGGTACTACAACCACAGAGACTTCGGGTACCAATATTATACTGATACAAACTGATAAATATGGCAATGAAACAGGAACGCCCAAACAATTTGGAGGAACATTCAATGATCGCGCTCACAGCATATCTGTTCTTTCCGATGGAAGATTTGCCATACTCGGCAGCACTACTGTTGAATTAAACGATCAGACCCTTGTAACTGACATGTACTTTATTGTAACAGACAGTGATGGGAATGAAATATGGTCAAAGAATTACAATTACGGAGATAATGAAAATGAATTGGATATAGTTTCAAATGAAATTGGATACAGTTTTTCAGAAACAAGTGACGGGGGTTTTATCCTTATTGGCTCAACAGAAAACCTTGAAACGGGTAAAAAAAATATATACCTTGTCAGAACAGGTCCGGAAGGTGAGGTTATCTGGACCAGGACTCATGGAGGCCTGGATGATGATGTTGGTTTTAATATTGCAGAAACAGATGACGGTTTTATATACACTGGATATACAAGGAATTTCTCCCAGCCGGACCAATCAGATGCCGATATATTTATAGTCAAAACCAATTCACTGGGAAGAGTTACATTTCCTTATACATATGGAAGTGAGGGAGATGACTTTGGGCGAGCATTGATCCCTCATAATGACGGAGGATATATTCTGTTGGGAACAGCAACAAACCCTTCCTCAAATATCAAGAATATTTTCTTAGGACATATAGGTGAAGATATATCCCAACCGATATGGACAAAATCAATTGGAGGATCTCTCAATCATAATGCAGCCTGCATAAAAATAACACCAGGCGGGAATTATATCATAACCGGAACACAGGAACTATCTCCGGGAAATCATGTTATATTCCTAACTAAAACAGATTCTGAAGGGAATCAGATATTTTTTGAAACCTATGGCGGCGGAGGTCTGCAAAAAGCTGAAGCAGTCGATATTACAGAAGACGGTGGTTATATCATAACCGGATCAAACGAGACAGGTGGTATCAGCATGATAACACTGATTAAAACCGACGAAAATGGAAAACTATAATCTATAATTTCATTTTTCGCAGTTTTTCCAATTACATTTTGATTTTTTTAAGCCATCAAACCATTTGATAACCTGATGCTTTCTATTATGGAAAAAAATACTTCTACTCTTAATTTTGCAAATTATGCAACCCACTTAAAAGGATTTCTGATCCTCCTCCTTGTTGCATTGGCTTCTTTTACCAATAGCTATGCTCAGGGTTCTTATACCCTCACCCTGCAAACTGACGGAACTACCGATGCTACAATTAGTCCAACTGAAGCACAAACAGTTGACAACGGGGAAGCGACCG
>CAZFOO010000063.1:0-20971 GCA_964520585.1 uncultured Bacteroidales bacterium | reverse complement strand
AATATGCAGTATAACCATCCAGATATCCGAAAGCGGAAGAAAGGGATGGAAGTGCATTCTGCAGTCCGGTCATTCCTTTCAACATTTTTACCTCTGACAAACGACAGGCAAAATGTTCTTTGAAAAATAGTGGCAGGGTAAAGCCGGGGTCATCTATGCGGTTAGATACTATCCGGCCGATCCGGGCAGAAAGATTCATTGCTTGCGGGCTTCCCGAATAATTAATAAGAGACAGGTAATAACTCCCGCTGTAAAACTGGTACTGATATTTATTAAGACAATCACCATCGATTACCACCCCGCTGCTGTCACACCCGTGGCGGGAAACTGAGTAAATACCATATGCCGGTCCGGGACCTGTCATCCGGTACAGCTCCAACCTGAACTGTTCGCCTTCCCATTCTATCTCCTGGATGGCCATTTTGTCAAAACCATATTCATGGTATAGTTCAGCTCCCCCATTTATCAGGCCGAACAGGGCACCTCCGGAAAATATCTCATCCCTGGTAATCTCAGATCCCGGCAGGTCTCCGGAAACGGGAACGGGCAGGTCCCCGGCTGCGGGAACGGATATTCCCTCCCGGGCAGCAAGGGAAAGCAAAGGCAGTACTATCATTAATATATAAAAACAGGCTTTCATGGGCAATCTGTTTATACTTAAAATATCAGAAACCTCCCACCTGCCATTCACCGAATCCTTCCATGGGGAACCTGTTCATAATTACAACCCTGATGGCAGATTATCCGGTTTGAACTTCACGCAAATCGATCTGATCCCTGTCGGCTATGCCAAGTTGCAGTTCCGAAGCAAGAAGCATCTGCTTCATCCCGGCATCCGAAAATCCGGCCTGGCGGCCCATCTCTATTCTTTTTCCGATTATAACATCATAACCGGTAACATCCACCGCAACGGGATCGGTTCCCAGCAAAAGCATATTATAGTCGGTGAAAAACTGTGGATTTGCTCCTGGTCCACCATCATAGCAGCCTTTTATCCCGTCAGCAATATTCAGAACAACCTTATCGCGGACAGGTGGAAAAGCGCAGACCTGGGCACTGGTTTCGGCCCAAAGTGTGGAGTGCAGCCTGCTGGTATTTGTAATTACTCCATAGCCCAGGTTCTTCAGACATAAAGTAATTGAAGCGCCTGCATTTTTCATTACCGGAAGGTTAATTATCTTATCAAGCTGCCGGGTAACTATTTTTGAAAAATACGAATATTTCCCCTGATTGACCATATGTGGCAACAGGTTTTCGTCATACTCCATCTCACAGTCCGCCCAATAGTACCAGTCCCTGTCAATCCTCGACAGACTGTATAATTCCCCGTTATCATCATAGTAAGAGCCATTCTCATCGACGTGTTCGGTACCCGTTATTTTGATCCCGGGATAATTATCGGGAGTAAATCCGGCATCGAGCAATTGTTGCATCCTGCGATCAAAAATAACAATGTTGTTTCTTGAGATACCACTCTCTTCAAGTTGAGAGATGACAGATCTGACCAGCGCGTGACTTGTAGAAAGGAGTTTGCCTCCAATGGGATTTACTTTAAGACCGATCATCTCCCCAGGTGAAACAAACCGGCGCCAGGCAGAAGATAATCCGTCTGAACCGGTCAGATTCATCATGCCATCACCCAGCATTTTGAATACTGCATCTTCCTGTACAGTGTTATCGCTAACTGACTTACTGTCGATCACCTTAACAACCCTGCCGGGATATTTGCCCGGCAGGGAATTTTCATTTCGTTGATATTTGAGAGCGTCTTCAATATTGGTTTCTGTTGGCTGCACTGCCGCCATACTCGTCATGCCGGAAGCAATGACGGGTGTAAGTCCGGATCCCAGACTACCCGCAGCTAACAGCTTAAAAAAATTCCGGCGTCCTTCATCCATAATTGTTTTTTATAAAATTCAAAAGGCTATTCCTGCAGTGAATCCAAAGCGTACGCCAAAGCCATCAAAGAACCCCAGATCAAAATCTTCCCGGTCACCATTGGTTACATTAAAATTCCCGGAAGTATAGGAAGGTCCTATAAATCCCTCAAGGCTGATCTTTTCTCTCAATAATCTCTGATATCCCACAATCAGTCCCCCTCCAAACCCTGAAAATGAACCTTCCCCGGTAGCTTCATCCGATGATACCGTGAAATTCTGATAACGCAGGAAGGGAGCTACAAATGTTCCTGATGGAGCGGACCTGGATTCGGTAAGATAATATCTGAATTCGGGGGTAATCCCTATTCCCCTGAATTTGGTTTCCATAAAAGAAGCACCGGTATAGAAAAATCCCAATTGCACACTGGAATACTCACCTACAACCCTTTCATAAAAAAATGAACCGGTACGGACAAGGGGACTAAAAAGATTGATCTTGAATATATTTTCGCTGGAACTCTCTTCCTGGGCTTTTAAGGGAATAAGCATAAAAAACCCAAGGGTTGCTATTAAAGCACTTTTCAATATAATTTTCATCGCAGTTAATTAAGTTTAACAAAATTAAATTAAATCTTCTGAATCATAATTTCAGAATCAGTCTGTAAAAGAAATACAGATAATCAACATATGCAATTTTTTTATCAAAAATTCGGTTTTTCTTAAATAACAAATAACACTTCACACAAGATATGATCCGGCAAAATATATCGGACTATTGTTTTTCAATTTGAATTGATAAGCCAAGTTCCTTCAATTGTTCTGTAGCCAGGGCAGATGGAGAGTCTATCATCAGGTCCCTCCCTGAATTATTCTTGGGAAACGCTATCACATCTCTTATGGAACCCGAACCGGCAAAGACCGCAACCCAGCGGTCAAAACCAAATGCAACTCCTGCATGAGGTGGTGCCCCGTAACCAAATGCCTCCATAAGGAATCCAAATTGTTCACGGGCCTGGGCTTCAGTAAATCCCAGTTTCTCAAACATTTTTCTCTGCAGGTTGCCATCGTGTATTCGAACGGACCCTCCTCCTATTTCAACTCCGTTGATGACCATATCATAAGCATTGGCACACACGGCTGCCGGATCGCTATCAAGGAGTTCTATATCTTCAGGCCTTGGAGAAGTGAACGGATGATGCATGGCATAAAAACGGTTTGTCTCTTCATCCCATTCCAAAAGAGGAAAATCAACCACCCACAAAGGAGCATAATCGTCATCATTTACCAGCTCGAGCTGACGTCCCATTTCAAGTCTGAGCTCCGAAAGAGCCTCCTGGGTGGCCACACGGTTACCCGCCAGAATAAGTAAAAGATCTCCCGGTTGCGCAGTGGAAAGCTTCTGCCATTCTTTCAGCTTATCCTCATCATAGAACTTGTCAACCGAAGATTTGATTGTGCCGTCTTCATTATACTTAACATAAACCAGTCCTTTAGCTCCTATCTGGGGTTTTTTGACAAATTCAGTGAGCGCATCGATCTGTTTGCGGGTGTAGGAAGCACAACCTGCGGCACATATTCCTCCCACATATTCTGCATCATCAAACACCTTGAAGCCATGTCCGCTTGCTTGTGGGGTCAGTTCAACTATTTCCATCCCGAACCTGATATCGGGCTTGTCCGTCCCGTACCTGTCCATTGCATCCTTATAGGTTATCCGCGGGAACGGTCCGTTAAAACTGATGTTCTTTATCTTCAGAAACAGATGTTTTGCCAGTTCCTCGAATGTATTCAAAACATCATCCTGACCTGCAAAAGCCATCTCGCAGTCAACCTGGGTAAACTCAGGCTGCCGGTCAGCCCTGAGGTCTTCATCTCTGAAACATTTCACGACCTGGAAATATCTGTCATATCCGGCCACCATAAGAAGCTGCTTGAAAATCTGAGGAGATTGGGGTAAGGCATAAAACTCCCCCGGGTTCATCCTTGAGGGAACGACAAAATCCCTTGCCCCCTCAGGTGTCGATTTTATCATAACCGGAGTTTCAATCTCCAGAAAACCCTGTTTATCCAAATATTTTCGAATCTCCGTTGCCATCCGGTGACGTAGCACCAGATTTTTTTTCATAATGTCCCGGCGCAAATCCAGATACCTGAACTTCATCCTGAGTTCATCCCCACCGTCGGTGTCATCTTCTATGGTGAATGGCGGAACCTTTGAAGGATTAAGTATTTTTAGACTCCTGGCTTCAATTTCAATTTCACCGGTAGGCATGTTGGGGTTTTTATTTGAACGCTCTCTTACCATACCATTTATCTGAACCACATACTCGCGCCCAAGTTTTTTTGCACTTTCATACAAAGCAGCATTGCTTTCCATATCAAAAACAAGCTGTGTTATTCCGTACCGGTCGCGCAGGTCAACGAATGCCATTCCTCCCAGATCCCGGGAACGCTGTACCCATCCACTCAGGGTAACTTCAATTCCTGCATATTGCAGGGTCAACTCTCCGCAGGTATGTGTCCTGTACATAATTACAATTTTTGGTTTGTTTGCGAAAATAAGAATATTTTTGCACTTACTTTTTATCAACAGGAAAAACAATCGGCAAAGGGAAAATAAAAGCAGAAACCAATGGACATACCAATTTTTTCAGACGAGTACTTTATGAAGGAAGCTCTTAAAGAAGCGGAAAAGGCACTGGAAAGGGATGAAGTTCCTGTTGGAGCAGTCATAGTGAGCAACAACATGATAATTGCCAGAGCACATAATCTGACCGAAACCCTTAATGACACCACCGCACATGCAGAGATGCAGGCCTTTACCTCAGCGGCAAACTACCTGGGAGGAAAATACCTGAAGGACTGTGCACTGTTTGTAACACTTGAGCCTTGTGTAATGTGTGCAGGGGCAGCATACTGGACAAGAATAGGTAAAATTGTATGGGGGGCAGATGATGAAAAACTGGGTTTTACTCTGACCAACAAAAATCTTCTTCATCCAAAAACCAGGATTATCAGGGGTGTTATGGAAAATGAAAGTGCCATAATACTCAGGGAATTTTTCAAGGGAAAAAGAAAATAGCCTAACCCGTCCGCCACCTTCCCTTTCAAATGTCAATGTCACCTTTCTTTTCTAATGCAGATGAAATTTTTTTTTCATCCGTATGTGTGTATTTTAGGATAAAAAAAAATCATGTACATTTACCTGACATTATAAAAATAGTATAAGCTTCTCTTTAACAATAACCAAATTATCAATTTAAACGCAACAAAATGAATCTGTTAAAGCTTTTTGTCAGAGGATTATTATTCCCTGCAGTAATCCTTCTGTTTTTTGGGAACCCCTCTCTTGATGCCACTGAACTAAAAATACCGGAAGGTTTTGATTCCGGGGCCCACATTGTTATTGATCCGGAAACAGATGATACAGAATCCGGTGAACCGCGTCCGGTAAAATGGCAGGATGTTGCCGGATGGAAATATATTCCGGGAGGATCGGTAACGATATCCAATAACGGGAAGTGGTTTGCATACTGGCACAGTCCAAATAAAGGAAATTCGAGTCTCATCCTTAAAAATACTGCAAATGACACCCTGAAAAATTACGATATTGGTGAAATACCTAATGGATTCGGGTCATCCGGTGCTATCAGCTTCAGCCATGATTCAAGATTTATGGCTTTCCTTGTTTATCCTTCAGAAGAGGAAAAAGAGAAAGCAGATAAAAATGATGCGCCACAAAATAAGCTGACCCTTATAGATCTGCAAAATTATGAAGAAACCATCTTAGATAACGTGAAATCCTTTTCCTTTGCAGGTGAGAACGCGGACTGGCTGGCGGTTCATCTCAATACTCCAAAACCATCACAGGATAAAGAAGCAGGAAAAGGCACCGACCTCCTGCTTATTAATCCCCGACAGGGAACCACTTTTAATTTTGGCAACGTCTCCGGATTTTCTTTTAACAAAACAGGCACCTGGCTTGCATGGCTTACCGATGCACATGGCAAGGCAGGAAACGGCGTCCGGTTGCGGAATATGAATACGGGTGAGATAATTTCGCCCGAAAGCGATAAAGCTTCTTACCGTTACCTGAACTGGACAAAGGATGGAGATGGACTGGCAATACTTAAAGGAAAAGAAGATGAAGATTTTACCGATGATATATATTCGGTGATAGGATTCCGGGAATTTCAAAAAGAGATACCTGAAAAATTAATCTATAATCCACACGAAGATCCCTCCTTCCCCGCTGAGATGACTGTCAGCCCAAACAGGAGTCCACGCTGGTCAGATAACCTGAATACGCTCCTTTTCGGGATACACCCCAATGAAAGGAAAGAAAAGGAAGAAGACTCCGCAAAAGAGGGCCAGGCAGAAAATGACACCCTGACCAGGGCATCCGGTGATTCAATTCAGAAGAGTGAAAATGACACAATCAGCAATGAAAAAAACGGGAACACTGTAAAAAATAGTGACGAAAAACCCGACCTGGTGTTATGGCACTGGAAAGACAGCCGCCTGCAATCGGTACAGAAAAACAGGAAAACGGCAGATGAGAATTATAGTTACCTTTCGCTTTACCATGTGAAAGAAAAAAAATTCATCCGCCTTGCCGATGATGAATTGCGGACAATCAATGTGGCGCCGGAACAGAAATTCGCCCTGGGGATAGTAGACAGGGAATATGAGCTTCTGGGAAGTATGAGCGGAGAGAACTATGCGGATATATATATTGTAGACCTCGCCAGCGGTGAACGTGAGATGGTACTCGAAAAGCACAGGATGCTCGGGGGACTGCAACCATCGCCTGACGGTGAGAAATTTTTATATTACAGCGAAGGCAACTATTTCTCTGTTGATTTCACGAGCGGCCGGATAGTGAATATTACGGAAAATATTCCAACTTCCTTTGTAAATGAAGAGTTTGACAGAAATATTGAATTCCCCCCCACTCCGGTTCTGGGATGGACAAACGACAGCAGGGAGGTTCTTATCAGGGATAACTGGAATATTTGGAATGTCTCTGCTGACGGGAAAAAGTATGACAATATTACCCTTGACGGGGAAAGGAACGGTAAACGTTACCAGTACCGCTTCCGGCTGGATCCGGACGAAGAAGGCATTGACCTCAGGCAGCCGGTGTTCGTGAGATTATTTGATGATGCAACCAAAAAAAGCGGTATTGCAAGGATCGACAGGGGTAGAAAAGGGGCATCCCTCTTATTGTGGGATGACGCTTCATTCGGAAGTCTCAGCAAAGCAGAAGATGAAGATATTTATTTCTACACCCGCGAAACGGTAACCGATCCACCTGATTACTATGTGTCAAACGGAAAGGATCTGGATGATCCGGAAAAGATAACCGATACTTTCACTGAGCATGAAAAATTTGCCCTTTCGCCTGGTTCAAAACTCATTTCATTTGTCAGCGATAAGGGAGATACCCTCCAGGCTGCCCTCTTCCTGCCAGCCGGTTATGAAGAAGGAAAGCAATATCCCACTTTGGTCTACATCTACGAGAGACTGACCCAGGGCTTGAACAGCCACAGCAGGCCGTCATTCCCGGGAGGAGGTTTTAACCGTGCCATGTATACCAGTAATGGTTATGCAGTGCTGATGCCTGATATCGTATACCAGCTCAACGATCCCGGCATGTCGGCTGTATGGTGTGTTCTGCCGGCGGTGGATGCGGCAATTGAAACCGGGATTGCCGATCCTGATAATATTGCGATCCACGGCCATTCGTGGGGCGGATATCAGACTTCTTTCCTGATAACGCAGACTGACAAGTTTAAAGCTGCTGTGGCGGGAGCGCCCCTGACAAATATGATAAGCATGTACAGTCTCATATACTGGAATACCGGAAGCACCAACCAACCAATATTTGAAAGCAGCCAGGGAAGACTCTCCCCGGGTTACTGGGATAACTGGGATGCCTTTAAACGGAATTCACCAGTCTATTATGCCCAGGATGTTAATACACCATTATTACTTATGCATAATGATAAGGATGGAGCAGTGGATTTCACCCAGGGAATTGAATATTACAACACCTTACGCAGGCTGGAGAAACCGGTTATAATGTTGCAGTATGAGGGGGAAAATCACGGATTAAGAAAAACGGCCAATCAAATTGATTATGGGTTACGAATGATGGAGTTTATGGACCATTATCTAAAAGGAGCGGAAGCACCGGTATGGCTGCAGGAGGGGATACCCCTTCTTGAAATGGAAGAACATCTTGAAGAGCGGCCGGCGGTACTCAATCTGGACTAATCCATTTGATAATTTGAAAATTATCGCCGGCATAACCAGGCCGGGCGGTATTTCAACAATTTTAAATCCCTGCAGTTGCTTCTGCAGGGATTATTTTTTATCCGTGGTCAATAAATTTATAAAATTATGTGATTCAGATATTGGCTATATCTCCCCTTTCCATGTATTGTGCATCAACCACGGCAATGGCAGCCATATTGAAGATTTCCCTAACCGAGCTGTCGATCTGCAAAATATGGATTGGTTTATTCAGACCTAGGAGAATCGGTCCCACCGCCTCAGCGCCGCCAATTTCCTGCATCATTTTGTATGCAATATTGCCGGAACTAAGGTTTGGGAAAATAACTGTATTCACATCCGTATCGGCAAGCCGGGAGAAAGGAAAACGAGCTTGCCGCATTTTTTTATTAAACGCAAAATTGGCCTGCATCTCCCCGTCAACAATAATATCGGGATGTTCCCTCTGAAGAATTTCTGCTGCTTCATGTACTCGTTGTGGACTCCCATCCCTTATTGATCCGAAGTTTGAATATGACAACAGGGCTATTTTGGGTTCAATATTAAACTTCCTGATGGCATGTGCCACCAGGAGGGTAGTATCTACTATCGTCCGTGCAGAAGGTTCTATATTAACCGTGGCATCGGCAAAAAAGAAGGGGCCTTTTTTTGTCATCAGAAGGTACATCCCCGCTATATGGTTCATCGCATTATTGGTTCCCACTATCTGCAGAGCCGGACGAATTGTTTCTGAATACCTCGATGAAAACCCTGAAAGGAATGCATCTGCTTCACCGGTCTCAACCATCATAACTCCAAAATAATCACGGTTGTATACCTTATCAAGAGCTTCTTCATAAAGCATGCCTTTTCTTTTCCTTTTATCAAACAACATTCCGGCGAACCTTTCCCGTCGCTCCTGTTCCTCATCGCTGCGATGATCAATGATTGTTGCACCATCAAGATCAAGACAGTTTTCCGATACAAGCTTTCTTATTAACTCCCTGTCTCCTAACAATATCGGACTGGCAATTCCATCGGTCAGGACTCCCTGGGCTGCTTTTAGCACCTTTAAATTATTGGCTTCGGCAAATACCAGCCTTTTGGGATTTTGTCTTGCTTTATCGGTGACCGCCCTGATGAGCTGATTATCATAACCAAGCCGGCTGCTAAGCTCATGTTTATAACCTTCCCAGTCAACGATCTCCCGGCGTGCCACTCCCGAATCAACAGCAGCTTTGGCAACAGCCAGAGAAACCGTAGATATTAGTCTCGGATCCAAAGGTTTCGGAATAAGGTACTCTCTTCCAAAAGTCAAATTATCCAAACCATATGCCCTGCTCACATCATCTGGAACTGTTTCTTTGGCCAGTGAAGCAAGTGCATTGCAGGCTGCAATCTTCATCTCCTCATTAATAGTTGATGCACGTACATCCAGTGCTCCGCGAAATATAAAGGGAAAGCCGAGAACATTATTAACCTGGTTCGGATAATCTGAACGCCCGGTAGCCATAATTACATCGCTCCTTGCGGCAACAGCATCTTCATATGAAATTTCCGGAGTGGGATTGGCCATAGCAAAAACAATTGGATTATCAGCCATACTTTTAACCATATCGCGGGAAACTACATTACCTATAGATAAGCCAAGAAACAGATCGGCACCTTCCATCGCCTCCGGCAGGGTACGTGCTTTGGTAGCGGAAACAAACTGTTGTTTTATGCTGTTCAGGTCCTTTCTATCCTTATTCAGTACCCCCTTACTGTCAACCATTATAAGATTCTCCGGTTTTACTCCAAGAGAAAAATAAAATTTTGAACAGGAAACGGCAGAGGCACCTGCCCCATTGACAACTACTTTCAGGTCAGATATCTTTTTGCCGTTGATTTCCAAAGCATTCAGCATGGCAGCACCAGAGATGATGGCAGTGCCGTGTTGGTCATCATGAAAAACCGGGATAGCCAGTTCTTTTTTGAGTTTTTCTTCAATCTCAAAGCATTCAGGTGCCTTGATATCTTCCAGGTTGATTCCTCCAAAAGTAGGAGAAATGGCTTTTACGACCTCAATTAATTTTTCAGCATCATTACAATCGACTTCAATGTCAAATACATCAACATCGGCAAAAACCTTAAAAAGCAGTCCTTTCCCCTCCATAACAGGTTTTCCGGCAAGAGCACCAATGTCACCCAATCCAAGTACAGCAGTGCCATTCGAAATCACCGCAACCAGGTTTCCTTTGGCAGTATATTTATAAGCATCGTCAGGATTATTTTCTATCTCCTTGCAAGGATCTGCTACTCCGGGGGTATAAGCCATGGACAGATCCCGCTGGGTGCTGTATGCCTTGGTAGGGATTACTTCTATTTTCCCGGGTCTTCCCTTACTGTGGTAGTTAAGGGCTTCTTGTCTGCTAATCTTTGTCATTGGTGGGTGGTTTGATGTTTGGTTTATAAATTTACGACAAACAGATTATAAATAAAACAAATAGCCGGCAATAATGCTAAAGTTAAGGGGTTCTTCCTGTATGTCAGCCTGTGTCGACCGAACCGGAAACCAGCTCATCGTAAAGCTTTCTGTTCTTATAAACATCACAAGCCACATATATGGCATGTCTGAATGGATCCGGTGAGGCCTGATTTTTTCCGGCTATCTCAAAAGCAGTTCCATGAGCAGGTGAAGTGCGGACCACAGGTAAGCCTGCAGTGTAATTAACCCCAGAATCAAAGGTCAGGGCCTTGAAGGGTACCAGTCCCTGATCATGATACATAGCCAGAACAGCATCAAAACGGGCAAAATTATCGGATGCAAAGAACCCATCGGCAGGGAAAGGCCCCAGTGCCATAATTTTCTCTTCACGTGCAAGATCCAGGGCAGGTTGGATTACCTGGATATCCTCTTTCCCGATAAGACCATCCTCTCCGGAATGAGGATTCAGTCCCAGCACAGCAATACGTGGCTTCCTTATACCAAAATCCCTTGTAAGAGAGTTACTGAGAAGACGCAACTTATTCAGTATCATCTCAACGGATAACAGTCCCGGTACTTCCGAAAGGGAAACATGCCCGGTAACTACTGCAACCTTCATTATATCGCTCACCATGAGCATAATAACATCCTTCGCCTCAAACTTATGTGCAAGATACTCGGTATGTCCGCGGAAAGTGAATTTATCCGACTGGATGTTGTGTTTGTTTATTGGTGCCGTAACTAATACATCAATTACTCCCTGGCCAAGATCACTTACTGCACAGTCGAGTGATTTCAAAGATCCTTCACCACCCATCAAGGTCGACTTGCCCAACTCAACCCTGACATTCTCATCAAGGCAATCAACAATATTAACACGTTTGGGATTGGCTTCGAGGGCAGTTTTAATATTATTAAAGCTGAAATTATTAATATTAAGAGCCTTGCGGTGATACGCACCTACTTTGGGAGACCCGTATAGGATGGGGGTACAAAGATCAAGCATCTTATTATCCATAAAAGTCTTGATGATCACCTCGTAACTTACCCCGTTAATATCTCCCTGTGATATGCCAACCCGTATTTTAGAAGTATCCATAAATCTGAATTATTGATGCAGTTAAAAAGAAATAAAAATATCATTTGTTAAAATATATCCGTATGTCTGTTTATCCGGCCGGAATAAGCTGCATAATTTATATTAATTGCCGCCGGAATATTTTTTGAAAAAATCATACAGAAGCCTCACCCCTATGGCACTGCCTCCTTTTTTCCTGTAATTGTCATCTGAATGCAGAAATGCTGGTCCGGCAATATCCAGGTGGATCCATGGAAATGAAGTAAAATGCTCCAGGAATTTTCCCGCAGTTATGGTCCCGGCCTCTTTCCCGCCTATATTTTTAAGGTCGGCGATATCTGACTTTATCATCTCTTTATATTCATCCCATAACGGAAAACCAACAATCCGTTCATGTGTATAATACCCACTTTCTTCAAGCGATTTGTACCATTTTCCGGCAGATTTCTGCATTGCCACCATTCCCTGCGAACCTATTGCTGCCGCGGCAGAGCCGGTAAGAGTTGCCATATCAATTACCAGTAATGGATCATATTGTTTGGACCAGCTTAAAGCATCGGCCAGGATAAGCCGGCCCTCGGCATCGGTATTCAATACTTCTACACTCGACCCGTCATACATGGTAATTATATCGCCCGGAACAAATGCGTTCCCATCGGGTCGGTTATCAGTCGCCGGTATAAGTCCGATAACATGTACCGGCAGACCGGAACGTGCTATGGCATAAAATGCACCGGCTACAGCTGCTGCACCTGCCATGTCACATTTCATATAATCCATTGAATTTGCCGTTGGCTTCAGACTCAGTCCACCGGTATCATACACAATCCCTTTACCGATCAGTACAAAGGGTTTTTCGTTAACACTGTTCTCCGGTTTCCATTCAAGAACAGAAAAAGTCGGTGGATCGACACTGCCACGGTTTACAGCCAGTAATCCGCCCATTTTGAGACTCTCAATTCTTTGCTTATCCATCACATCAACAGAAAAACCTGATTCCTCTCCCATTATCCGGATCTGTCCTGCAAGTTCTTCAGCATTAAGATGTGACAGGGGTTCATTAACAAGATTGCGGCTTATGTATACTGCTTCACATAACGTCCCTATCCGTGATATCTCGGTTTCATTAATATAGGGGCAATAAACGTTTATAATATCCGGAAATCTGTGCTGCTTCTTATTTTTGGTCTGATACTTATCGAACCGGTAATTGTTAAGCAACAACCCTTCGATCAGTGCAAAAATGAGCTCAGGATCCTGAAGCAGGTCGGCGATCATCAGTTCCGCCTGTTCATCATCCGCCACAACCGAATGAATCTGAGATGAAAGCCTCCTGAGAGACTCCATCTGGTCCGGGAAAGTCTGCGATTCATCATTGATTACCAGACACACATAATTGCTTAGTCTGTGGATAAGGATGAACTTCTCATCACGTTCGATTCTCTTTTTTATATAAGCCATTTCTTCCTCGGAAAAACTGCCGGCCGGCAGTGCGGTGGTCTTGTTTAAGAGATATACTGAAGGAATGTCCGGTTTTATATCGTCTGTTTTTATAAGCTTGGGGATCATAATATAATAATATAAGATTCAAATCAGATTCAAAGTTAATTGAATTTAACAGGTTTTTATAACCTGATAGAAGAAAAAAACCCTCCCCGGCAAAGGGAAGGGTTTCTGTAAGGCTTATGGAATTGTATTACATCATTCCACCCATGCCTCCTCCCATTCCTCCGGGACCCATAGGTGGCATATCTGGCTTGTCTTCTTTTTCTTCTACTATTACACATTCCGTGGTAAGGAACATGCCTGCAACAGAAGCTGCATTCTCAAGTGCAACACGAGTTACCTTGGTAGGATCAATTACACCTGACTCATAGAGATTTTCATATTGATCGGTAAAGGCATTGTATCCGAAATCGGCTTTGCCCTCTTTTACACGGTGAATAACAATGGACCCTTCCTGACCGGAATTTTCAACGATCATACGTAAAGGTTCTTCTATTGCCCTTTTTATAATCGCAATACCGGTATTCTGATCTTCATTTGCACCTGTAAGTTTCGCCAGGGATTCAATTGCCCTGATATAGGCAACTCCTCCACCGGGAACTATACCTTCCTCAACTGCTGCACGTGTAGCACTAAGTGCATCATCAACAAGGTCCTTTTTTGCTTTCATTTCAACTTCCGATGCCGCACCAATATAGAGAACTGCAACTCCGCCGGCAAGTTTTGCAAGACGTTCCTGAAGTTTTTCCCTGTCATAATCTGAAGTGGTATTATCTATCTGGGTCCTGATCTGCTTCACACGGGCCTCAATGTTTGATTTCTCACCCTTACCGTTTACAACAGTAGTGGTTTCTTTATCTATAGAAATCTTTTCCGCTTCACCAAGAAGGTCCATGGTTGCAGTCTCAAGTTTAAGTCCCTTTTCTTCCGAAACTACAGTACCACCGGTAAGAATGGCAATATCCTCAAGCATCTCTTTTCTTCTGTCACCAAATCCCGGAGCTTTTACTGCAGCTATCTTTAATGATCCCCTGAGCTTGTTAACTACCAGTGTAGCTAATGCCTCACCATCAACGTCTTCAGCAATGACAACCAGCGGACGACCGGATTGTGCAACAGGCTCAAGAACAGGCATCAGGTCTTTCATTGTAGATATTTTCTTATCAGTCAGCAGAATGTAAGGGTTTTCCATAACACTCTCCATTTTCTCGGTGTCGGTAATAAAATAAGGAGAAATATACCCACGGTCAAACTGCATACCTTCTACAACTTCAACAGTAGTTTCAGTACCTTTTGCCTCTTCAACTGTTATTACTCCTTCTTTCTTAACCTTACCCATGGCTTCAGCAATAAGTTTACCTATAGAAGGATCATTATTGGCTGAAATGGATGCTACCTGCTCAATCTTACTGATATCATCACCAACTGTTTTGCTTTGCTCCTGCAAACTTTCGATTACCCTGGTTACTGCCAGGTCTATTCCCCGTTTCAGATCCATTGGGTTGGCACCGGCTGTAACATTTTTCAGACCGACACTCATAATTGACTGGGCAAGTATGGTAGCTGTAGTTGTGCCATCTCCCGCCTGATCTGCAGTTTTTGAAGCCACATCCTTAACCATTTGAGCACCCATATTTTTATAAGGGTCTGAAAGCTCTATTTCTTTAGCAACACTGACACCATCTTTTGTTATTTGAGGCGCTCCGAATTTCTTATCTATAACCACATTGCGGCCTTTGGGACCCAGGGTTACCCTGACGGCATTGGTTAGTTCATCAACTCCTTCCTTAAGAAGGGTACGTGCTTCGATATCGAATTTAATCTCTTTTGACATTTTAATCTTTTTTTATTTGGTTTAACTACTATTTGATGATTTTACTTTTCAATCAGCAAGATATCATCTTCTCTCATTATAAGATAATCCTTATCTTCAAATCTGATCTCAGTACCGGCATATTTTCCGTAAAGGACAACATCACCTACTTTAACGGTCATGGGCTCATCCTTTTTTCCTTCGCCTACTGCGATGACAGTTCCCTTTTGTGGTTTTTCCTGTGCAGATTCAGGAATAATAATACCGCTTGATGTTTTCATCTCAGCTTCATGCGTTTCGACAAGCACTCTGTCTTTTAATGGTGTTAGCTTTATATCAGCCATTTTTTTTAATTTTTAATTGTTAAACATAATTACTTAAAGTTTGCTACCAGTGATCATATTTTGTGCCAAAGGAGAAAAAAGTCCGTTTCACGGAAAATGATATATTAAAACTGACAACTTTTTCAGTAAAAGAAGAGTAAAATCATTAGTCACCGATCCTCATTCGCTGTAAATCAGGCCATTGAAGTTCAGGAGTGAATATGGCAGAAAAAAAACGGAATGTCAGCCCTTAATGACATACTGACACTCCGTTTTATAAGTGGTGTTTTAATTCCTGTTGGCGGTGCTTATTGTCCGCTGAAAAACCAGAACAAAAATTTATTGCTCTTCACCTTCTGAAGGTGGCAATATGGGTTCCTCATCTTCTGAAGGTGGCAAAATGGGTTCTTCATCATCAAGCTCAGGTACAGTAGTAGGAAATGATGGCAGTTCTGAAGGATCTATTGTCTGTTCGATCTGATCTTCAATAAGGGAACGCTCAGCTTCAATTTCACCACGGGGAATTGTTGCCGATGCCATTATACTTAAAAATACAAGACTTGCTGCAAGAGTCCATGTAGCCTTCTCCAGAAAATCAGCCGTTTTCCTGACGCCCATCACCTGATTGGAAGATGAAAAATTGGCAGCCAGGCCGCCTCCCTTGGAATTCTGAACAAGAACAATAAGAACCAGAAGGATTGCAACTATTAATATCAATACTGAAATAAATGTAAACATAATAATTTAATATTCAATGGTTAATAAAACGTTTTATCTCATCGATTTGATCTGCAAAGTAACTATATTTCTCCGGATATTTCAAACATAATTTTTCATATGCATAAATTGCTTTTTTGTAATGCTTTTGCTGGATATAAATCTTAGCCAGAGTTTCTGTAAAAAACTCTTCATTCTCACTGGCACTCGGAACAGACAGATCAACAGGAGGATCGTTCTCATCAAGGGGTGAACGGGGCTCAATACGTGGCTTTTCCTTTAAAAACCTGTCGATCAGATCATATTTCTTATCTTCAGCAGGTGGTTCGGAGTGGCTGTTATCTTTTACACTTTCATGGCCAAAATCGTATTCGCTGCCTTCGCTTTCATTATCAGATAATGATACCTGGCTATCCGCGGCAGGAGATTGTTGAAAAAGATCAAGCCATTCCGAGAATGAATGAGATTCAGCACCCTCTGGTTTTAGGTTTTTTTTTTCTTTGTCCCCTGCTAAAGGTGTTTTCTGTTCCTTCGACTCATGTCCGTCAGGTTGACCGGATTTGTCCAGCTCAAGAAGTTCTGCATCTGCATCGCTGCCGGCTTGCTCCTGAACCTCTTCGTCCGTTTCACCTGAAAGGATTACATCTTCATTTTCCGTTTCACCGGTAGTTTCAGATCCTTCATCTATAAGCAACACCTCCGGCGGAACACTTTCATTTTCATCTTCCAGTCCTGATGAGGCTCCATCATCTTTCTCAGGCACCTCTGATGAAGTATCCTGAGTAACACTCAGGCTCAGTCCGGTCTCCGCTTCATCCTCTGTTGATGATTTGTTTTTGTTATCCCTGCTTCTTTTATATTGTTCAATTTCCTTGAGTATCCTGTCGGCCAGACTTTCGTCGACACCCATTTCCTTTTGGTCTTCCTGTAATGAGCCGGCATTTTTGTTGCCTGGCTGCCCGTCACCGGGTTCCCTGCTGATGCCGGCATCAGTAGTAATGTCAGTTTCAGTACCGGCTTCTCCTGCAGAGATTTCAGTATCACCAGTCTGCCCGGAGTCATCACTGGGATTCTCCTGTTGTTCATACTCTGTTTCGATTCCGGCTTTTATTTTTTCAGCCTCTGTGTCAGTGGCGGCAGGTGCGGTATCTGCGGCAGGCGCTTTCTCATCCATTTCTGCATCTTCAGTCAACTCCCCTGGTTGAGGCCCGGCAACAAACGTTTTCTCCGGATTTTCAACTTCGTCAACTTTTTCAGCAACTTCTGCCCCGCCAGAATCCGACTGAGTACCCGTTTCTGTTAATATCACTGGCTCCTTATCTGTATTTATGGTAAACTGATGCTGGTGAACAAGATTAAACAGGATGTGCCTGTTGCCAATATGAGCGGCAGATATTTTCAATTGGTTTGAGAACTTAAGGTCCCTTATATTATTAAGGGTTTTTACCAATAGCATATGGCCGGTTTGAAAATAAGGATATTCCTGCAAGACTCCCCGTAAATCATCAACATGGCTTCCATCCAGTTTTCCCGGGTCGTCCAGGTATTCTATAAATCTCTCCCTGTTCATTGATAGCCGCTTTTTACTGATTAATATATTTATTTACAGATCACCAGTTAACAAACGCCTGGTTGAAGATATCTTCGCTGAGTTGTTCAATGATCTTCTCAACCAGCTCACCCTCCACTGCTTCCAGTCCCTGACGAGCATCATAGTCCTCATAGCGTGAAAAACTAGTACTGAAGTCAAGTTCAGGATCAGCAACATTTGTGTAAGACACCCTTACGGTAATCGTCAGGCGTTCGAGATTAGCCTGCTCATCGGCTTCTATAGATACCGGTTGGGTGCGGTATTGCTCTATCGTACCTTCAAAATTCGCATCACCAATGTCATTTACAAGCCGAAGCTTGGTACGAGCCTGGAACCTGTCCTTTAAGGCATCGGTAAGGTCTTGGCTCAATGACGGATATACAAGCGGCGCCCTGTTTTCAAAATACTGCACCGACACAGTTTCAAGCTCGGGGGGAATTGATGCTCCCGAAAAGGAATAATTTGCCGTACATCCTTGTACTAGTAGTAAAACAAGGTAAATAAAATACCTCCATATTCCCCTTTTAATCAATGCCATATTGTTTTATCTTCCGGTATAGAGTACGCTCTGAGATACCAAGTTCATTCGCTGCCATTTTACGCTTTCCGCCATATTTCTCAAGAGCTTTGTTGATTAGTTCAATTTCCTTTTCCTGTAACGATAAAGACTCCTCAATTATTTCCTCGGTATCTTCAATATGTTGTGAATCTGATCTTACCAGGTCAGGCAGATTAGTACCGGAGGGATCATATACCGGTTTATTGCCGGAATACAATTTGTCCATAAGGTGGTTATTTTCTATATTTATATCATTGGGACTTTTTTCTATTATTTCGTGGACCAGCTTCTTGAGATCGTTCATATCATTTTTCATGTCAAAAAGGATCTTATACAATATCTCTCTTTCCGATGAAAAAGACTTGTCAGTCCTCGAATTAATAAGTGCAGGCAACTTTTCACCCAAATAATCAGGAAGATACTTCTTGAGTATTCCGGCATCTATTTCCCGGTTCTTTTCTATTATGGAGATTTGTTCGGTAATATTTTTCAATTGTCTGACATTTCCAGGCCAGTCATATTGAATCAGCATCTGCCTGGCCTCTTCATCAAGAACAATTTCCGGCATACGGTATCTCTCTGCGAAATCCATCGAGAACTTCCGGAAAAGGACAGTGATATCCTCTTTCCTTTCCCTTAACGGAGGAACATAAACAGGCACCGTATTAAGCCGGTAATAAAGATCTTCACGAAATTTTCCTTCCCCCAGCAATTTTACGATATCATCATTGGTTGCAGCAACAATCCTCACATTTGTTTTGATAACTTTTGAGGATCCTACTTTAATAAACTCCCCCGACTCCAGCACCCGTAGCAATCTTACCTGGGTGGACATTGGTAATTCAGAAACCTCATCCAGAAATATTGTTCCTTCATTAGCTTCTTCAAAATAACCACTCCGGCTTTCATGAGCTCCGGTAAAGGAACCTTTCTGGTGTCCGAAAAGTTCTGAATCAATTGTTCCTTCTGGTATTGCACCACAGTTCACAGCAATGTAGGGACCGTGTTTTCTTGCGCTGTACTTATGTATTATCTGTGGGAAAACCTCCTTTCCTACTCCGCTTTCACCCGATATCAATACCGAAAGATCTGTTGGAGCGACTCTGTATGCAACTTCTATAGCCCTGTTCAAAACAGGGGAATTGCCAATAATTTTAAATCTTTGTTTAATTGCCTGAATATCCATCTCAATAAAATCTCAAATATATCTTTTCATGTCAAAATTACATAATTCCGGGGAAAATCATGTTTGTTTAATTAAAAAACATGACAAATGTACATGAATTTTGCATCCAAATAATATTGCACAATACGCTGGCAACAGCATGCAAAATTGATGAAGCCAGATTTTTCCCTGATTTATCCGGATAAAAATAACTGACTTCAGGCCAGTTTCTATTGGATTAACCTTTACATCCTGCCAGACATCTATAGATCATCAACTCCTATGCCGGACATTTCCTTAGAAGATATATGAATGCGTTATTTGGTTTTTGACCAGATAGCCTGAATATCATATGTCCGTCCCAAACCATCAAACCGGCCATGAATATAACCACGGCCTCCACTGTAAATGGGTACCAGTTCCGGACGACCTTGCAGGGCGGCCTCCAGGCTGAGCAGAGCCAAAGGTTCTATAGCATTAAAGCTGGCATTAATGTGATTACTGTCCGCCAAAAAAAAACCATTATGAAAACTCCTTTGAAGAATATTATTCCCGATTACCTCGGCAAGCTCAAGGTATGCAGGATTCTGAGCAATACGGGAGATTTCGAGCAAAGCAAACAATGCGTATGGATCTGAGTTTTCAGTACCCAGGTTCAATCCGGTGCCTGTGCCTGGTTCAGGCCCCGGATCTCCCAAATCTAAGCCTTTAAACATGGACCGGACCACCGTCCATAGAAATCCGTTTCCTGTCAGTCTGTAAGCCCGGGAATAAGAAAATAAAAATTGCTCATTTGCCTTGTAAGGTTTTAAGACTTTTCCCTTATTTCCATAGTACCCCGTACGTTTAAATTCATAATTTGTCAAATCTGTTCCATCAGCCCACATGGGCTTAAATTGATTTTTAACCGGATCATAAGCATGTTTGGCATAAGATATCATCCCGTCAACAGAGCCCTCCAGAAACTCTTGTCCTTTATCCCCTAAACGCTCACTGATCTCCAGTTGAATAAGCTTGGGCAATGTATAAATTCCTCCATGAAAAATGGCCCATCCTTCACGTGCCGTACCCGGAAACTCTTTTCCAAATTGATTTTCTGCACGGTCACCATAACTTGAATATGTCAGTCTGCCTTCAAGGGGTCCTTCTTCAGGGGGATCCTGACGTCTAATTGGTTTGCTGTATTGGTAAACACCCAGACCAGTATCAGGATGCCTGGCCTTAACATACTGTCCGGCTAGCTGCTTCGCCCAGGTCAATGCCCCGGCTTCTTTATTGAGCAAATAGAGCATACTGGCTGCATAAATCAAGTCTGAGCCTGCATTTATGAAAGTAAGTCCGTCTCCTTCAAAAAAGGGTTCAGGATGCCTGAACTGATTATCCCACAAATCCCCCATTTCCAGACCATAACGGCCATGACGGTTCATATCGAGACAATCCCAGTCAAAAATATGTGCATTCCAGAAGGCTCTTAAAAACCTAATTGTAGCATCCTTATCAACATCCCACATCAATTCATAAAAAGGGAAGTTATTTTTAAACTCGTGGCAATCTGCATCAAAGTATCCAACAGCATCAAGGGTTTTCAGGTCTACT
>CAZFOO010000062.1:0-22311 GCA_964520585.1 uncultured Bacteroidales bacterium | reverse complement strand
GGTAATATGACCAAGATATGATAAAAGGGCTTATTTTCAAAATATTTTAATATGATAACAGGATAAATTAATGAAAGGATAGGAGCGATATCCGCTGTTCAGTAACAAAGTTTATAAGCATAGACTGAAGCATATTTTCAATATTTCCTGCAACAGTGTCACGCTGGTCTGTGAAACACTGGTTTGTGTCACCCTGGTTTATGACACGCTAGTTTGTGACCGGAGTTATAAGTGCCGCCCATTGTCCTGCCATGGGAGCGGTGACAGTAACCTGTCGCCCGCCTTCAATGGTTTCGCTTTCCATCCAGGTGGACTGTACAACGTCCAGCCAGCGGATAGTTAAAGTCTCCCCGGCTCCGGAAAGATCGAGCGCTATTTCACCGCCGTCAGGAAAATAGAGTGCATACTGGTTACCTTCTTCGGCAAAGCAGTATGCTTCGTCGGGATCGCGATTGCTGAGAAGATGGTTCGAAGGAATGCAACTGAAAATATCCATTTCATCTGTCAGCATCCTCATGCTCCGGATATGGTCCTGTGCTATATGGCTCAATCCTGCACCAAAAAATAAGGGTGACGGTCCTTCCCGGTGAAACCTTGATGAAGCCAGACCCCCGAATATATTCCTCCAGAACCTCCTGGTTCCCTCCTCTACACTTGTAGTCCACCGGCCAATTTCACCCCCGTATATTTTTACATTATTGAGAGGCTTTGGTAAATCAGTAATCTGTTCCCGGATGGAGATGATCTGGTCATAATGCCTCTGGCCATCATTGGCAGTGTTCTGCGAAATTTCAAAAAAATCATAATGGATCCTGTCGTGCAGTAAATTTAATTGTTCTTCAGAATTGAAATTACTGTTACGGCGCATATCGGCGAGAAAGATTTCTTTCTCCTCTTCCCTGGCTTTGTCCCTTATATAGATGGCCCAGTATTCACCCCATTCGGCGGGCTCACCTATTTCGTTGTTCATGCAGTACAATACATTAGGATAATCCAGCGATATGGACAACAATTTGTCAACGAATGCTTCCTGATAATTTCTGATAAGGGGAACATCTTTTAATTCAGGAACGGTATGGAAAAATAGATGGTCTGAAGGTTTGGAACCGGAATAATAATCAATCTCGGTGGACAGGCCTGATTCTTCGGCAGTATAGTTTACGTTGAGCAGGGGATTGTATGGACAGCTTTCCCAACCTACATTTTCGGGACCGTAACCTATTGGAGCCTCGGTCATGAAGTAGTCCCAGGGATCCCAGATCTCAATCTGCACTATAATATCTCTTTCAAGACAAAGGTCCAGCAGGTTCTCAAACCGTTGCCAGTACTCTTCATCCCACTGGTTAAGATCATACATGCCTGTTTCAAGCTTTTTGTGTGGCCATGGATTGCCGGGATTGCGACTGCTCATGGTGTTCCTGATATAAGTACCTACAGCCATTTTGAGTGTGTGCAGGTGTCAGGCCAGACCAACAGGATGGTTGAAAAGATTATCCTCCTTTGACCCGCCAAGAAGCAATACGGGGGAGCCATTGTATTCCCAGTAAAATGGGTTTTCACTGTATATCTTTATCCTTTCAGGCATATCACTTACCTCTGCCGGCTCACATGAGTTATTCATGAGTGTGGCGACGATCAGGACAAGGAAAAGGATAGATTGGGTTACATACTTCATATTATCTAGTTTTATGGTTTATTTAAAGACTATTATGAGACAAAGTAAAATTATGGAATCTATGAATAATGATCTATTTACCTTGATTGAAATTGAATACAAAATGTAATATATTAATATCCAAAGAGAGACAGAAAGTTATTGAAATTATCTAAATTATCAAAACATGATATGAAGTATTTTAATAATGCACGGTTGGCAGTCCCCAATGTAAAGCGTGCTGCAATACCTTTAAGTTTAAGGCAGGACAGTTTTAATTAATCACTTTTACATTCATTAATTGTTGTATTTTTGTACCCTGTTAAGCTGAATGATAACTAAGGAAAATATAATTATGTGCTATATAGTTTCAAAATCATTAATCTGTATGCTATTCCCGGCATTACTGCTTTCCTGCAGTTCTAATGGCAAAAATATGAGTCCGCGTGAATATGCTGCCCACATTGAAGAATGGGACTCGGCAAGGCTTCACAGGCTCAAAGCACCCGAAGGATGGGTAAATCTTGCCGGGTTGTTCTGGTTGGATGAGGGTGCTAACAGTATAGGGGCGGCCGGAACTAATGATATAGTGTTTCCACGCGGACCGGAAGAGATTGGTGTGATGATACGAAGAGGGGATGATGTCTCCTTAACCCCTTCCGGGGAAGTTGAAGTTAAGGCTGATGATGAGCATATCTCCGGTACCGTTAAAATATTTGGCGAAAAAAGTGATGCGGAATTGCTTTCTATCGATTCCCTGGGTTTTTTTATAATTAAACGAGGAGATAGGCTGGGCATAAGGCTGAGGGACTATATTCATCCCCGTCTGGATGAGTTACAGAGTATTGACCGGTACCCGCCCGATCAGGACTGGATAATAAAGGCCGCCTTCATAGAATCAGAGCAGGACCTTACAGTGATGGTTCCCAATGTTTTAGGAGAGATCAGCGAGGAAGAGGTGCCGGGTATACTTGAATTTGAATTTGACGGTGAGAAACACAGGCTCTATCCTACAGGAAGCAGGGAAAGGCTTTTTATAATTTTTGCTGACGATACTAATGCCCTGGAGACTTATGGTGGCGGACGTTTTCTCAGTGGGGGTGGAGTGGACGGTGACGGTTATGTTTACCTGGATTTTAACAAGGCTTATAACCCGCCATGTGCATTTTCACCCTATGCTACCTGTCCCCTGCCTCCAAGAGAAAATTTTTTGCCTTTTGAAGTAACTGCAGGAGAGAAGGCAGCTCATTATTAAAACCAAATATTTCTTAAAACCGGACTACACACTCATCGCCTGTGTCTTAGTGATTATTGCTTAGGGGCTTTCCAGTATCTTAATGCTGATCCCCCTTATTGCCTGCCAACCTGTTTTATCGATCAGACGTATTATAAAATGGTAATCGCCGGGGTCGATGTTGTCGGGGACTTCAATCCTCTGGTTTGCCAGGTATTCTGTTTTTCCTTCGGGGATGTCGAACTGTTTTATAAAAAGGAAAGGATTGACCGGTGTTTTAACCTGATCTACCAGGCATTCTGCTGCTTCAGTGCTGTGAGAATGATGATCAAAATTCTCATGTATATCTACTGTATAAGAACCCAGTTCGTTGTTGTCGCTGAATAATGCCCTGAAAGAGAAGCTTTGGTCCGCATATATGGTATCGCAGTTTTGCGGGAAATGGTCTGCTGAATCCATCTTTATTACCGGCAGCTCCGTATCTCTCTCTTTTTTTTGCAAGATACCGCAATGATTAGTATCAGATTCACGAAAATAATGATTATGATTTTTTGCATGTGTACATATTTTTATGGTCTGTAGCATTAAGGTGCAATGGTTATTTTATCGCCGGATCCAGGATCACCAGTTCTTCTTCAAAACTGACCGTATAACCTTCCATATCTGTCACCTTGAAATGGAAATGATATTCCCCTGGAAAGGCGTCAACCGGAACATCCAGATCTTCATGGAATGTTGTGTTTTTCAATCCCCGGAATTTATCATAGATTATGTCAACTACCCAGGGGTGATCATTGCTTGCCGAACCCAGGCTCTTCTTATGGGTATCTTCCGGGTGTATTCCGATCTCAATAACATCGATTCCGTTTTCGGCAATCATCTCAGCATCTGTATGAAGGTCCCCGCCCGCCCGGACTGTTTTACTGTTATCGTGACCCAGTTCAAATTCCAGTATTTCGGGCATCTTTATTTCATCATTGTCTTTGCATGATATGGCAGTTATTAAAAATAATATCACCGTGAATACCTTAACTGTGTTTTGGATGATTGTTCTCATAATTTTCAGATCTTTATTTTTTGAATTATTAATAAATTATAATCATTGTTTATATAATCCTGCTATAAACATCAGGCTTTCATTTTGGTTGTGGATAAGACCGGTTTTTATTTTATTGGGATATCTGGCTATTTACAGTCATTATATCATTTCCGAACAGCGCTACCTTAAGCGAAAAAATAAAATTCCTTCCTGCCTCCGGTGCGTTTATCAGTCTGTAATAGCTCACATGATTCAGATACTTTTTGTTCAGGAGATTATGTACTCTCAGATTTAAATTGAACTCCCTGCCGCCCCAGTTAAATGTTCCTCCTGCCATAAGATGCACCAGCTCATAACCCGGGGTCTCTTTTTCAGGAGGCACTATCCTGCTTTGTCTGCAGGTATAAACAAAATCAAACCCGGCAAACGCTTCTACAGATCCAACTTTTTCCGGTGAATATAACATGCTGAAACGAGCCAAGGGAGGAGGATAAAAAGGAACGGTAAATCCTTTTTTATTGCCGGATAGCTGTTCCGAATAAACATAATCACCGGTGAGCATGGCGGACAGATTCCTGACCGGAGTGATGCTTACTCTTATTTCGCCGCCGGACCTCAGTACTTCATTTTGTGTGTATTCAATTATTTAGTTTCCGGCACCATAAAGGAAGTCAAGTCTGTAGGAGGGGTCCAGGTAAAAATACTCCGGGAAATAATTTAAAAACGGACTCACCCTGAGATCAAAGCCAGTTCCTGAAAATTCAATATTCAGGTCCACTTGCCAGGATTCTTCCGCAACCAACAAGCTGTTACCTTTTTCATACCTGAAAAAATGGTAATTAACCCCATTTGCCGACAGCTCCTTTGGTGTTGACATTCTGAATCCCTTGCCAATGTTTGTTTTTACCGAGAAATTTTCTCCACTGTATATTATGCCCATCGACATACTTATACTATCAAACCTCCTTTCAAGATTTTCAGCCCTGACAAGAAACTGCTCATTTATGTCTCAGGTAACTTACACTCATAAAAGTTCATATATAATTATGTAAATTTGCAAATTAAAAACAGATCAGGTATGGAAGAATTGATCATTAACGGACAGATGAAGCTTTCACACATAATTGAGGCCGATAAAAGGGCTCTTGTGCTGTTTCCCCGGTTTGGAATTGATCTGGGTTTCGGCGATAAAAATGTTGATGAGATATGCCGGAAGCTGGATATTGATTTGCAGTTTTTCCTGCTTATGGTGAACACATTTCTCAATCCTCAATATTTCCCTGATAAGCAGCTCCAAAATGTAGATGTTGATATGCTTATTGGATATCTGGTGGAATCACACAATTTTTATCTGGAAGAACGGATACCCTATCTTCAGGCTCTTTTGTCACAATTCAAGCAGCAGGTCGATCATCCCGCCACACTCCAGCTTGAAAGGTTTTTTGATCAGTACCTGATTGAAGTAAAGGATCACCTGGCTTATGAAGATGAAACGGCTTTCCCCTATATGGCCATGATATCATCTTATAAAAAGAAGTCTGATGTTCCTCTGGGGCATATTGATTATTCGGTTGAGGTGTTTGAAGAGAGGCATGACAATATTGAAGAGAAGCTCTCGGATCTTAAGAACCTTCTTATCAAGTATTTCCCTCCTGTAAACGACCGTTACATCAGGATAAGATTATTGAATGAGTTAATTGATTTTGAGGATGATCTGAAAAATCATGCAAGGATAGAGGACAAGGTTCTGATCCCGGTGGTTAAACAGCTTGAGCATCAGATCAGGCTGGTTTAATTCGATGGAGAATATACATTTTACCTGGTACATTTTATTTTAAATGGTTCAGGTGAAAATATTAAAATCATATGGCTAAAACCATTCTCATAGCAGAGCAGTCTGAGATTATAAGAAAAGGGCTTATCAAGGTTATAGGCAGCTTTGATATTTTTGATAATATAAATGAGCTTACCATTAATGCAAATATTGAAGCCTCGGTAGTCAGACTTGAACCGGATATTCTGGTTATTAATCCTGCTATGATTACAGTCCCCATGCAAGGATGGATCAAAGAGCAAAAGAATGGAAAGATGAAGGTTGCTGCCATAGTATACTCACTGTTTGATGATGAGCTGAATGACCTTTTCGACGAGGTAATACAAATCAGTGATACAAGGATAAAGATCAGGAATAAGCTTAATTCCCTGGTAAACCGGATATCAGAAACCAAACAGCACCTTCCGGATGATACTCTTTCCAACCGTGAAAAAGATGTAGTTAAATTGCTGGCAAAAGGTATGAGCAATAAGGAGATATCAGATCAGTTATATATCAGTCCCCATACAGTGATCACCCACCGCAAAAACATTACCCGGAAGCTGAATATCAAGTCGGTAGCCGGCCTTATCGTCTATGCCATCATCAATGATATAGTTTCAGTTGAAGAATTAAGTTGATTTCCCTGGCAGGGTAATAATATGATATGCCCTGAGAGGAATCAATTTTATAAGTAAACTCCCATGTGATCCCTATGAACTAAAGCTTTTGCAATGCCCTCATGTTTAAAGCAAGAAGACCGGGCATGATATTACGGCACTGTGACCGGCCTCACCCCATCATGGCAATCGGCACAGGAAACAAAATGTATGTTGTTAGGGCTGTCTTTAGAGGCATATGTGGTATTCATGGTCATCACATCCAGTCCGCAATTAGATGTTCCCGGATGGCAGCTGACGCAGGCGTTGACCGCCGAATTGGAATGGCTGTCATGGCAGGACAGACAGCTGATACCTTCATGCACCCCGGTAGGCGTGCGGTCGTCCATCATGCCTGCCTGGTGCCATGCATCCGGGGCGTGGCATTGTATGCAGAGCCGCATTTGCGGATCGTCAGAAACCTGCAATTGCCTGTCACCTTCCCACATTAGGGGCTTGGGAAGAAGTGAGGCATTGAAGAATTTCCTTTCGTTCCTGTCATAAAATCCTGCCATGGAAGATTCATGTTCCTGTCTTTTAAAGGCGCTGTCAGCAATGGCATGCCGGTCATAATGGATGGAACCTGATCCAGTGTATTCAATGTCTTCGTCAGAAATACCATGCTCATGAATCCGGTGGCATGTGAGGCAGGGAATTACCGGATGGTCGGCCTTGCCGGGATCTTTAAGATGCCAGGGCCCTTCGGTGCTGACAGGCTCAACAAGAGAATGTATATCTTCTTCATAGAACATCCCATGGCAACGGAGACAATCATTGTTAAGCTGTTCCTGGCTGTTTTGCTCTTCGTCAAGAAAAATGCGGGCAAAATCAGTTGAATGACCGCCCGAACTCCATGCCGCATATTCCGCCCTGTGGCATTCGCTGCAGGTAAGGTTCATGGCCAGTACCTGTTCTTCATTCAATGATATATCGTCATAATAATCTCTCGAATAGTGGCGGAAAATCATTCTCGTCTTTTCACGGAGGCTGTGAAGGCCATTGCTTAATGCAGTGCCGTGGCATTCAATGCAGTTTATATTCCTGTGCGATGAGGAAGTCCACATGATATAAGATTGTTCTATTTCGTGGCACGACATGCATGTGCGGTCGGGAGGTGCCGAATTCCAGTAGCTGTAGTACCCCAGAAGAAGGAGAAGCAGTACAAAGTGTACTGAAAGTATAACAGAAAGCCTTTTTTTAAACCTGGTCATTTTATCTGGTGTTAGTTGGTCCGGACTTATGCCCGAACCTGTTTCCGTGGTTCCACTCCCTTACTATATGTTCGGATACCATGTATCCCAGTGCCATTATGGTTAGCACGGGATTGAAGGCCCCGTTTGTTACGTGGAGGCTGCCGTCAGCCACAAAAAGGTTGTCAACATCGTGTATCCGGCCATACTTATTAGTTACGGATGTCTCCGGATCGTCACCCATACGGCAGGTACCGGACTGGTGCTGTGAACCGCTAACGCCTGTTCCTGGTATGCTTTGCCATATTCCAACGGCCCCTGCCGCTTTTAGCCATTCTTCAGCCTTTGCTGCGATGAACCTCGCAGTTTTAAGGTCCTCTTCGATCCTGAAACCTGATATTCTGGCAACCGGAATACCCCAGTAATCTTTTACCTCCCGGCTTACCTGTACTCTTGATTCCGGATTGGGAACTTCCTGTACAGGTCCCTTAACACTGGAATGACGTTTAAAATAATTTTTCTGAAAATTTTTATGTTCTCTTCCCCAGCGTGCTGACCCGGGTGGCCTTACTCCTGTGAAGAGATAAGGCATCCGGATAAATTCATTTGCAATCATGGCACCGCCAGTTATGCCGGGATTATTATGGGCAAAATCTGCTATTGCCACGCTTGCTCCAGGACCCACATCGTCATATACCTCTTCCTCGAATAAACCATAGGCTCCGGCATAAGCATGCCCCTGCAGGTTCCTTCCCACCTGGTCATACCTGTTCCCGATCCCTTCCGGAAACAGCTTTGATCTGGAGTTAAGAAGCAATCGGGCCGACTCAGTTGCAGATGCCGATACCACTACCAGGTCGGCCGTCTGCACCTGCTTTCTGTCTTTTTCATCAAAATATGCCACTCCTGTAACCTTACCACTTGCATTGGTCATTATCTCAAATACCTGGGATTTTATCCTCAACTCGCAGTTTCCGCTATTGATGGCAACGGGTATTACTGTGTTCTGGGTGCCGCATTTGGCATTAACCGGACATGCAAATCCTACACAGTTCCTCATTCTTATGCAGGCGGGTCTCCCCCCATAAGGCACGGAATTCCTGAGCATTGGAATAGGGAAGGGGTGAAAGCCGGCTTTTTTTGCTGCGGACTCAAGAATGGTTGCCTCACGGTTATGCCGGAAGGGGGGCATTGGCTGTGGCCTTCGCCTGGGCGGGGCAAACGGATTAAGATAATCGTTCCCGGCCACTCCGATCTCCCATTCTGCCTTTTCGTAAAACGGTTCAAGATCATAATAAGAAATGGGCCAGTCCGCCATGCTGGATCCCTCAATATGACCGTAAGTAGATTTAAACTTAAAATCCTCCTCCATGAACCTCCATGCCATGGCACCATAGGAAACCGTTCCGGATCCGACGCAGGCTGCATTGTTTTGATAAGACCAGTCGTTGGGATAAACTATTCTTTCATTTCCCTGCCGGTCAACCGCCACCCGCCTGTATCTTTCATTATCGGGTCCGTAGTAGCAACCAAGAGGGAAGGTGCGTTGAGAGGTTAGCTCATCATTATTATGCTCATCATAGCTGGCCCATCTGCCTCTTTCAAAGAGCACCACCGAAAGTCCGGCAACAGCCAGTTCTTTCGCCACAACTCCGCCTCCGGCTCCAGAGCCCACCACTACTGCATTTACATGTTTATTTTTCATAAATAAAGAGTCAGCTGTCTTTAATACTGTTGTATTTTTTGGAGATCAATTTTCATCATAATGCATATTGTAACGAGGTGCTTTTTAGTGGACGTTCCTTCCTATTATCAAAGGATAATCCAGCTTCATCATCCTGTAGCTTACATAGTTTTTATTGCCGCCGTGGCGTGGACTGCCATAATAGCCCTGAAGGCAGTGATTACGCAAAGTATTAAAGAATGATGAAGGCCGGTAACCGTTCCAGTCCCCCTCATCATACTCCCCCCTTTCAATTTCTTTAAGATATTCAGTCTGAATCTCAAAATCCAATGAAGGGAAATCTTTTCCATAAGCCTGTTTACATATTTTATCCAGTGCTGCAAGGCATTTCCTGTAAAGATCAATATGATCCGAATAGAATCCGGCAAGCTGTTTATCTATAAAACCGGTCACCCCCGCCTCTTTCCCACCTGCAAATTCATCCGGTGGGATGATCTGGTCAGCGAGAGCATCGAGGAGATATGCTTCATCATCAGTAAGTATGTAATAATGAGATTCTGGTGGATTGTAGCAGCCTGTGAGGCAAAGGCAGCCAGCCCCGGCAGCAGACATTTTTATGAAGTTGCGACGGGAGATTGTTTTTAAATTCATTGTAGATACCAATTGATTGATGGATAAATATCCGCAATCTTTCCGGAAAACACAATATCTCCCCGGTAATTTTTATTTAATTCAAATGCACGGTCAATTTCTCATCTGATTAAAATAGCAACAGAGTGCAATATTTTGCATGAAAAATCGACGCAGTCAAATTACACATAGACGGATGGTGATCCTGCCGGCATTAATAAACCGTAAAGCCAGGTTTTGGAGGGGAATTCAACGGATTGTTCACTACAGGGTTTTCAGTGCCTGGCCACTCCAATTGTAACCTTTTTTAGACCGACCGTGAATATTTATTGTTTTCCGGTTTGTAAGCAGGATCGAAAGTAGCTGCTATGTTGCGGATAAAAAACTTTCCCTTTTCTTTCACCTCTAATTTGTCACGGTTAAATTCAATGAGCCCTTCTGATGCAAACTCTTCAAGCTTATCATTCATAGCAAGACTTTCAACAGATTCCCTGGGAATGTTAAACTCTGCCTGCAGTTGTCTCCAGTCCAGCTGGTAATTGCACATCAGCCTGGTAATTATTTCCCTGGTAATCATTTCTCCAGGTGAGAGCCTGTACCCTTTTTCCGTGGCGAAACCAGCTGTGGTGATCCGACTGGTATATGTATCAAGGTTTTTTGTGTTCTGGGCATACCCATCTGTCAGCTGGCTGATGGCCGATACACCAAAAGCATAAACCTGGCCGGTAGTCCTCCGAGTGCAGTATCCCTGAAAATTACGGTGAAGCACATTTTTTTGCTGTGCTTTATACAGCTCATCGTGGGGGAGAACATAGTGGTCCAATCCCACCGGTATATATCCTGCATCCTGAAGCAGTCCGGAAGCTTTTGTGAACATAGCCATTTTCTGGTCAGCGTCAGGTAACCCGCTTTTCTCTAGTATTAACTGGCTTTTCTTGATCCATGGTACATGGGCATAAGAAAATGTTACCAGCCTGTCCGGCCTCAACTCAATTGCTTTATTTATTGTTTCTGCAAAGCTGTTAACAGTTTGTCCCGGCAAGCCATAAATAAAATCAAGATTTACCGAGGCTTTGGGATCCTTTCTTATGAAATCGATCAGGTCTTTTATCGGGAGGACGGAAGGGGTACGGTTAATGGTTTTTAAAACCTCAGGGTTGAAATCCTGCACACCCAGGCTAAAGCGGTTGACACCGGAATATTTCAGGTCCTGTAAATATTGGATATCGAGATATCCGGGATGGCATTCTATTGCAATTTCAGGCTCTTCGATGAAGTTGAAATTTTCTGATATCATGCCTATAATCTCTTTGAGAAAATCAGAATCTATTGCATTGGGCGTGCCGCCACCGAAATGGATCTGGGAAACCTTCCTGTTTTTGTCTATTAGTCCGGTTACATTCAGTATCTCCTGTTTGAGTGAATCTACATACTGTTTAACTACCTTTTCATCCGTCAGCTTGCAGCTGTTACATCCGCAATAATGGCATAACTGTCTGCAAAAAGGAATATGAATATATGCTGCTATGTGTTTTTGGGCAGCATTGTTAGACCGTATAATAAGATCCCTGTAGTCATCCTGGCCAAAATCAGGTGTGAAATGATTTGCAGGAGGATAACTGGTGTACCTGGGCACGGGCCTGTTATATTTTTCGAGGTTCATATCTTTATCTCTCCCAGTTGGCATTTTTAAGATATTCTGTCATGAACTTCACGTTTTCAAAGGGTATTCCCGGCTTAAAACCATGTCCCAGGTTAAATATCCAGTCCATGTTATCTTTTCCAAACTCAATATATCTGTCCAGGACCTTTTCTATCTCCTTCTTATCAGAATATAGAACACGGGGGTCGATATTACCCTGCAGTCCTATCTGCGGATGTACCACTTTCCTGGCTTCCTCAAGAGGTGTTTGCCAGTCCACGCTCAAAAAATCACAATAATCGGGTGTAATACTTTTAATTCCGAGTCCGATATCTTTCGGAAAAAATATAAAGGGAATGTTCAATGATCTTAGTTCTTCCGCAATTATTTTTACCACTGGCATAAACAACTTGCTGTAAAGATCAAAGGGTACCAGTCCGCAATGGGTCTCGAAAAGCTGAAAAACATCAATCCCATGTCTTACCTGTCCCCTGATATATTCAATTGACATATCCCTGAGCATATCAACCAGTTTAGCCGTATCCCCGGGATTGCTGTAGATAAATTTCACTGCTTCGGGAAAATCTGCTTTTTTCCCAAGACCTTCCAGCATATAGCATAAAACGGTTAATGGTCCGCCGCAGAAACCTATCAATGGAATATCCGAGGGTTTTTTAACCTTTATCGAAGATATCACCTGGTAAATATACTCAAGCTTTTCAGGCTGGGGACTTAAATCTTTTACTGGGTTGTCCCTTGTAGCCAGCGCTGACTCAAATACCGGTCCGTTATCGGTAAAATCCAGTCCCATACCCATTGCATAGGGGATCACCAGGATGTCTGAAAACAAAATGGCTGCATCCACATCCAGATCGCGGACAGGAAGCAGGGTTACCTCTGCTCCCAGGTCGGGATCTTTCATCATCTGCCAGAAGGAATATTTTTCCTTCATGGCAAGGTAGGAGGGAAGTACTCTGCCTGCCTGCCTCATATACCAGACCGGGGGGCGGGGGGTATTTTTACCGGCCAGTGTTTTCAGTAATATTGGTTTCTCCATTAAATTCTTGTTTACAGGGATTTTAGGACTTCATAATTTTTTTCGACGGTGTACATCAGCTCTTCTTCGGTATGCGCCAGAGAAACAAAAAGGGATTCGAACTGAGAAGGCGGCAAATATATCCCTTTTTCAAGGTATTTCCTGAAATAGGCTGCAAACCTGCCGGTATCGCATGTCATTACATCTGAGAACGTGCTCACTTCCTCCCGGCCGGTAAAAAACAGGGTAAGCATTGATCCCACACGGTTCACCACAGCGGGAACACCGGTTTTCCTTATATTGTCTTTAAAGCCTTCTTCCAGGAGGAATGACTTCTTTTCAAGCTGACGGTAATGATCAGGGTCTTTTTTTAATATGCTGAGAGTAGTATATCCGGCCATCATGGCAACCGGATTGCCTGATAATGTTCCTGCCTGGTAAACAGCGCCCTGTGGGGCTAGCATCTCCATTATCTCTTTTTTGCCGGCAAAGGCACCTACAGGCAATCCGCCTCCTATTATCTTTCCGAAAGTTGACAGATCAGGACTGACACCGGTTAATTCCTGTGCACCTCCCGGGGCCAGACGGAATCCAGACATTACTTCATCAAATACCAGCAATGCACCGTACTTTGAGCAAATATCCCGCAGACCTTCCAGGAATTCTTTTTTGGGTTTTATTACTCCCATGTTTCCAGGGACCGGTTCCACTATTACGGCTGCTATTTCACCGCCCTTTTCATTGAATATTTTTTCCACCGAAGACAGGTTATTGAACTCTGCGGTCAGGGTATCTTCTGCTGTTCCCCTGGTTACTCCGGGAGAATCAGGCGAGCCATGGGTGAGGGCACCTGAACCCGCCCTGATCAGGAAACTATCGCTGTGGCCGTGATAACAACCTTCGAATTTTACTATCAATGTCTTGCCGGTATATCCCCGTGCCAGGCGCAATGCACTCATGGTGGCCTCTGTTCCGGAGTTAACCATTCTGACCATATCAGTTCCGGGAACCATCTCTTTGATAAGTTCGGCCATTTGTGTCTCTATCAGCGTGGGTGCACCGAAACTGGTACCTTTTTTGCTTATCTCCTCTATGGCGGCTATCACCTGCGGGTGAGAATGACCCAGTATCATCGGACCCCAGGAGCCTACATAATCAATAAATTCATTGCCATCAATATCTGTTATTCTTGCTCCCGAAGCCCTCTCAATAAAAAGTGGAGTGTGACCGACACTTTTAAAGGCTCTTGCCGGTGAATTCACACCTCCGGGAATGCTCATCCTGGCCTTGTCAAATGCTTCTTTACTTCTGTTTAAAATCATGGGTATTAAATATGGTTTTCAATTAATTAAATATTGTTTATCATATTACCATAATATGATAATTCAGCTATTATATTTTTTACCTGATATTGTAAAAGGATAACGATTAGTGCAAAAAATACAGATCAGGTTGAGAGTTAATTTAGATGAACAGAACACTGGTCAAATATATTATTCCTGTAATTCACCAATAATGTCCTGTGAATGGTATGAAATTATAATATCTGCTCCAGCGCGTTTTATTGATGTAAGAATCTCTCTTACAATTTTATTTTCATCGATCCAGCCTTTTTCTGCAGCAGCCTTAACCATGGAAAATTCACCACTGACATTATAAGCTGCAAGAGGAATGTTGAATGTATCCTTGACCTCCCTGATAACATCAAGATAGGCAAGAGCCGGCTTGACCATTATAATATCAGCACCTTCTTCAATATCTGATTCAGCCTCCCTCAGTGCTTCGAGCCTGTTGGCCGGATCCATCTGATACGACTTCCTGTCCCCGAACTCCGGCGTACTTCCGGCTGCTTCCCTGAAGGGACCGTAAAACGCTGACGCAAATTTAGCAGAATATGACATGACCGGCAAGCCGGAAAACCCGTTTTTATCAAGGGCTTCTCGTATGGCGCCCACACGTCCGTCCATCATATCACTGGGTGCCACCATATCAACTCCTGCCTGTGCAAGAGATACAGATTGACGTGCAAGGGTCTCCAGTGTCCGGTCATTATCTACATCTCCGTCCCGTATAGTCCCGCAATGGCCGTGAGTAGTGTATTCGCAATTGCAAATATCAGTAATTACGTACATGCCGGGAACCGATTCCTTCAATGAACGGACTGCCTGTTGTACTATGCCTTCGGGATCACAGGCTATATCTCCCGTTTCATCTTTTTGGTCCGGAATGCCGAATAACAGAACCGACTTTATGCCGCGGATGAAAAGTTCCCTGCAATGGGCAATCAGTTGATCTACCGAAAACTGATAGTTACCCGGCATTGAAGCAATGGGAGATCTGATGCCCTTACCTGTTCTTACGAAAAGAGGCATAACCAGGTCTTTTGCTGACAGACTAGTCTCTCTTACCAGATCCCTTATTACCGGGTTTTTCCTTAATCTTCTATGCCTTGTTACGGGATATGCCATTGTTAATATTATTGAATTTATAAAAATCGTTTGTTGTTCTGTACAATGCTTCAGAGTCCGGACTATAAGACATGAATAAAGGGTTAATGTTCAGTTCAAGGCACGCCTTCTTTGTCGATGGTCCAATACATGCACTTTTTAATCCGGTCCTGTCTATTGGAAGGTTTGCGGTGATCGAACAGAAATTCTTTACTGCCGAGGGACTGAAGAAAAAGATCATGTCGTACCTGCCTTCAATTATCCGCTGCAGGGCGGACCTGTTAATTTGCTCCGGCATTATGGTATTATAGAGGTTTATTCTTTTGATATCACAAAATGAGGATAACTTATCAGTGAGCCCGGTAGGCGAAAGGCTGCCGGTCGGCCAGAGGACACGAGGATTCTTATCCTTAAACATAACGGATAATTCATCAGAAAACTTTTCGGCATTCGAATAACGGCTTATAAAACCCGGAATTAATCCGTGCTCCCTGATCACCCCGGCTGTCCGGTGACCGATTGCCGCGATATTGGTATTTTCAGGGAAACTATCCTGATCATTCATTTTTTTAAATTCTTCGATAAATCGCCTGGTGCCGTTCTCACTCGTGAAAATTATCCAGTCAAACTCCGGGATCTCCTTCATGGTTTTTTTATCAGCAGGTGACAGTGGTAAAGATTTTATCTCGATCATTGGCATTTCGAGTATTTCTGCTCCGTCGCGGATAAATAATTCTTTCATCCTGCCTGACCTGTTAGCCGGCCGGGTAGAAATAAACAACTTTCCGTTTAATTTTGAAATACTGGCTTTTTCTGAATTCATAATTTAACTTTCAGGTAAGATAAAGCCGGCTGAATCATGTTTTCCTGATCTGTTTAAGGATTTTGTTACCCCCTCTCTTCAGGAGTTTTTCCGCCAGATCCGTTCCAAGATCTTCCGCATCATTTGAATATCCTGTAAGCTCATCTTTGAGATATATTTCACCATCCGTGCTGGCGATAAAACCTGTTATGAAAATCTCTGCACCATTTAAAACAGTGCGGCATCCTGCAGGGATTTGACATCCGCCCTCAAGTTTACGCATAAATGCACGCTCGGCTGAAATCTCAAGCCATGTAGGATGATGGTTGATTATATCAACCATCTTATTTGTATCATCGTCATTCGTTCGGGTTTCCATTGCAATTGCACCCTGGCTGACTGCAGGAATATACTGTTCCGGTGGCAGGATCTCGGTAATGTAATGCTCAAGTCCCATTCGTTTCAATCCCGCTGCAGCCATTACCATTGCATCGCAATGACCCGATTCCATTTTTTTGATACGTGTGTTTATGTTTCCCCGTATATCTATAATGGTGAGGTTTTTATTATGATACAACAGACTTGCTTTCCTTCTAAGGCTCGAAGTTGCGATTTTATTACCCGGGGTCATTTCAAGTAACGGCTTTTTGTTGTTACTTACAAAGGCATCGCGAATATCCTCCCTTTCCAGTACTCCTCCGACCTTAAGGCCATCAGGCAATTTTGTGGGAATATCCTTCATGCTGTGAACTGCAATATCTATTTCGTGGCGCTCCAGGGCAAGTTCAAGTTCTTTGGTGAATAAGCCTTTGTCCCCTATCTTGGACAAGGCAATATCCAGTATCTTATCCCCTTTGGTTTTTATGATCACAATTTCGAATGTGTATCCGGAAGCAACCGACTCCAGGGCATTTTTCACCATTCCTGCCTGATAAAGTGCTAATTGACTACCTCTGGTTCCAATTTTAATGTGTTTCATTATTTTCCCCTTTTGATCGTTGATCCTTTCCCTTCACAAGGAATTCTTCATTTATCAGAATGCTGGATTGACTGCCAGTATTACCCGGTCAATCATCGCTGTAAAGATCAAAGAGCTCATTAATTTTTTTCAATGATGCATTGTCAGGATTGCTGCCGTTAGCTATTTTCTTCAGGCTTTTTATAAGGAGTCTCGAATACTTTTGGCTTAATCTTCCGCTATATTCTTTTACCGCGGCAAATTCTTTGCTGGAATAGCATCTCATGGAATTTTCAAGTTCCCTTTCGTGAACCTTCTGCATGTTGGTCGAAATAGTAGCAATAATAGACCTTAGCTTTCTGTTGTTATACCATTCCATGAATTCTTCGGTCATCAGATCTATTATCTCTTCTGCCTTGTCAACACTGTCCATCCTTATCTGAACCGTTTTATCAGTTACCTCCTGCAGGTCATCGACTCCCATCAGAGTTATGTTCCTTAGATTTCCCACACACTCCTCTATATTTCTTGGAACTGATAAATCGAGGAATACCTGGGGTGCATGCCTTGTAATACCATTGTATTTCTGAACATCTGAAAAAGATATGATATGCTCACCCGCATTGGTTGCTGTAATTACTATGTCGCTAACGGCAAGATGGTCTGTGATCTCATCAAAAGGAATAGCTTTGCCACCAAATTCTATAGCAAGCATTTCAGCATTTTCATAAGTGCGGTTGGCTATTAGAAAATGTTCAGCACCGTTTTTCTTCAAATGGCTTAATGCTTTTTTTCCCGTTCCACCTGTTCCTATCATCAATACTTTCCTGCCTTTTATACTCTTAAATTTATTAATGCATTGATCAATTCCTACATAGCTCACAGAAGTAGCACCTTTTTGAATATTGGTTTCACTGCGCACACGTTTGCTGGTTTCAAAAGACTTCTGGAACAATCGCATTAATACTGCATCAGTAAGTGCAAGTTTGGTGCAGGTAAGATACGCTTCCTTCACCTGATTAACGATCTGTACTTCTCCCAGCAACATAGAGTCAACTCCCGAGGTCACCCTGAACAGATGCCTGACGGCTTCCTTTTTGGTTAAAGTATAAAAAGCATCTGAATAATTGATTTGGCAACCGAGAAAATCATGAAGGATATCAATTATAGCTTTAAAGTCTTTTTTCAGGCAGGGGCTTTTTTTATAGAAATATATCTCTGTACGGTTACATGTTGAGAAGACCAGTATCTCTTTGATATTGGTCTTCTCGATGATGTCTTCGGCAAGTGGGCCGACTTTGTTGGTGGAAATATAAAAGCTTTCCCTTATATTGACATTAGCTGTTTTATGATTTATACCTAATACAGCGATCATTTTGAATTCCTCACTAGATTAATTTAAATAGTTGGCAGGTAAAATAGCTGCCTGTTAGATATGTAAAAATAATTAATCAAACGGTCTTAATACATTTTAACTGGTTTTTTATTCTTTCTCCTTTGCCTTTTTATCATAAAATCCGGCTTTTTCATCATTTCCAAAGCGCATATATATATTTCTGAGGTATTCTGCATATTTCGGCCGGGGATCGATTTCATAGAGCCTCTCAAAATAATTTCGTGATATTTTAAACCATTCATTTACCTGATCAAGTGCCTTAAGTAGTAACCTGTATTGTCTTCTGGTTTGATTTTGTTCATAGGCCTCCATTTCTCTCTGGTAAAGATTTTCAGCTTTCCAGAAATACAAGTCTCCCAGGTATTCAAGAGCATTTTTGTTATCAGGGTCTTTTTCCATGAGATGTTTGGCAATATCCTCCAGCTCGTCTGTATGTCCGAGTTGTTTTTTTAATGAAAAATATGAATCGAGCAGATCCGGATCTTCTTCAGCAATCTCCTCTATCTCGTTCCATAGTTCCAAAGCTTCATCAAAATTATTGCTTTCAATATATGTTTCGAATAATCTGGGTTTAACGATATCTATATAATCGCCATCAGGGTGATTTTCAGCATAAGATTCAAGATAGTTTATTTCCAGGGAAAGATTATCTATTTTCTTATAAGCCAGGGAAAGGATAAAACGGCTTTTCTCGTTCAGGAAATCATTTTTTCGTGCCAGTTCAAGGTAATTTATCGTTTTTTGTGTTTGTCCGGTTTCCCATGCAGATATTCCGGCATGATAGTATGTTTCACCATCCACATCTTTGTCCCTGCTGGTTTTTAGTTCAATTATTTCTTCATAATAATTTAGAGCCTCACTGTAATTTCCGGATTCAAAGGCATTGCCGGCAACTTCCTGTAATTCACCAACTCTCCGCGATATGCCACAACCACCGACTAAAATGATAAGAATTAAAATGACTGTTTGTCTGATATAATACATCCCTGTTAATTTGAATATTTAGCATACAAAATTAGTTAATTTTATGCACAATGTTTTTGGGGACTTCTATAAAATGAAAGGTATTCTTCGCTTTACGTAAAAGAGTACTGTATTACAGGGATATGGCTTTACCTTTGTTTATATTTCTTCTGTAAAAAGAACAAAAATTTTAATCCGTCTCCTAAATAGAGGATGAGAAAAATTAAAGAATATCAAAGCTACCTTTGGGGTAGTGACATAAATCGAATATGCTCTCTGCCGTTTTATTACTTTATGCTCGCAATAAGTTCTAATCGGCAGGTTCGCTGAAAAATTTAATTTTATGTTCTTCAGCGAGTTGAATAAGCTGTTTTGCCATTTCCGGATACTCTTCAATTACGTTGACCTTTTCATAAGGATCATGAACCATATCAAACAATGCCGTGTCAATGTTCATCTGGGTATATACACCTGCCATACCGTCTGTTCCGCCCTTAACGGGATACCGGTAATTATGAGGCAGGTGGAGCTTCCACTTGCCATCGGAGCTGATAACACCCTCAAAACGGTTGTGCATCGTGAAGCCATAATATTCCTGCGGATTCTCAGCACCTTCATTACCGGTAATTACATCCCATACATTTTTGCCGTCAATCTCATAATCGGGGAGTTCCGCATTAGTCAGCCCGGCCAAAGTAGGAAGGAAATCAATGGACATAAATGCCCGCTGCGAAATTGTGCCGGCCTCAATCTGTCCCGGATATTTGATTATAAGAGGTGACCGTATACCTCCGTCGAATGAAGTTCCCTTCTCTCCTCGGTATGGGGTCTTCCCGGCATGATTTCCATATGCAAGCCAGGGGCCATTGTCGGAGGAGAATATAACAATTGTATTGTCCTCTATGCCGTTTTCTTTCAGTGCTTTCATTACTTCGCCCACCGACCAGTCCAGTTCCATCATGACATCACCATAAAGTCCGGTACCTGATTTTCCGGCAAATTTATCGCTGACAAATAGGGGAACATGAGGCTGCGGATGAGGAATATAGAGGAAGAAAGGTTCATCCTTGTGTCGATTGATAAAATCGACCGATTTTTCGGTGAACCATGTCGTGAACCATGTCTGATGTTTGGCGGTGACCGAGTCAATGGTTATTTCTCCGTTTTCCCAGAACTGAAGAGGCCATTGTCCCCAATAATCAGGGTTTTCCGGATGATCAGACCACATATCATTGGAATACATGATTCCTGCCGATTCATCAAATCCTCTCTCGGGAGGTCTTGTATCCGGATGGTCTCCAATATGCCATTTACCGAAAAAAGCTGTTTTATATCCGGCCTCCTGCAAAATTTCTCCCATAGTAGCAAATTCCGGATCCAGTCCCCGCTGTCTCGGGGCATGAGCTCCAAACAGATTAACCCTCTCGGGGTAGCATCCTGTCAGGAGGGCGGCCCTTGAGGCAGAGCATACTGCCTGGGGTACATAGAAATTATAAAAGGTTTTTCCTTCTTCGGTAAGTTGTCTGACATTAGGTGTAGGATACCTGGTTTCTGTAAAAGGCTGGAAATCTGCCCAGCCGGCGTCGTCAAGGAATATAAGCACGATATTGGGGTCGGTTTGAGTTTGATCTTCCTGATCAACAGTTGAACAGGCCGCCAATCCGGTCCCCAATGTTAACAATGACATCATCCTGGATAGTGATTTTTCCATAACAGATTATTTTGATTAGATATTTTTATTTTCAGAATATTTTTGTTGATTAAGATTTGATTGCCGGCAGGCGTTACAATTGTTAGAAGTGTCCATCATCATTTGCATTAATTCATTCTTTTTAAAACCATTAGCCTGAAGTCCATTACCTGTGATCCGGGAATTTCTGTGGCACGAAGTGTTAATTCTCCTTTTCCCTCTTCCAGAAATATTTTGCCTATATTCAATGGTTTGAAGTCCTTCACATAAGATTCCTTACGTTCTGTCCTGTCGTTTTCCATGCCCCTTAGAGGTGGATTATGGCCTTCAGTAATTTTTCCTGTGACAGTTGAATTGCCAAAAGATAATTCGAAAGTTGAGCCTGCATCTTCTGGTGGACAGGTATAATATATGACCACATCAAACAAACCGCTGGAAAGTACTTCTGCATCCCATGTGATTTTATCATCAACCGAGGTCCAGTTCATGAAAAAGCTGCTGTTGGGAAAGCGGTTGGATCTGGTAATGTTTCCGTGCGCCTGACCGTCACGCGCTGGTAAATGGGTAAATAGGGCATCGGGATGCCCGACAGTGAAAGGGCGCGTTTCTTTTTCCTCTGTGGGGAGGACTTCGTTCTTCCAGGTTTGGACTGCAGCTAAAAGGTAATTATGAACATCCGGATTTTCTTTAGAAATATCTGACAATTGTCCGGGATCCTTTACCATATCAAAAAGCCTGCCTACGTGATCAAGACGGTATTCCTGACTTCTTACACTAACTCTATCAGACCAGTGAGAAAAGATCAGCCTTTCATCTACTTTATTGTTGTTATTCGATTCATATCCTGCAGATTCGTTATTTAATAAAAGATGCTTAAGGCTGATGCCATCCAATGGATGAGCCGTTTCATATTCTATCCCGGAAATTCCGGCAAGAGTTGGCAGCAAATCAATTACGGCGGCTATTTCATCTATCTTTTTCCCGGCCTCTATGTGTCCGGTCCACCGGATGATCAGGGGTGATCTTACACCCCCTTCATCGGTTGAGCCTTTATTTCCCTTCATACCCCCGTTCCACCTGTAACTATTTGGACCATTATCACTCAAAAAAATGACCAGGGTATTGTTGTCAATGTCCGTTTCTCTGATTTTATCCATAATCCGACCTATGTTCCAGTCTATATTCTCACACATTGCCAGGACAGCTCTTGTAAACTGCATATTTTCATCATACCGATCATCAGTGAGCATTTCTATTTCTTTATCTTTAAATCTCAGATAAAATTCATCGGGTACCTGTGCCGGGGTATGCGGGGTAATCTGGGGAACATAAAGAAAGCGTGGATTAGTTTTGTTTTTTTCAATAAATTCGATTGCCTTTCCGGTTATATCATCATGTAGATAACCTTTACCCTTTACAATTTCTCCGTTTTGTTACAGGGTTGGGCTGAATTAGTCACCCTATTGGCCTGCGG
>CAZFOO010000061.1:17775-22507 GCA_964520585.1 uncultured Bacteroidales bacterium | reverse complement strand
TGTTTGAAAAAAAACTTGAAAGCCGTGATACCTGGCAGGGTAAATATTTTTAGCAGCGGCATCCTTCCTGAGAACCGGGGAAAACCATTAACCATAAATTATGATATTAAATCATACATATTCTACTATACAAGGTTGACAGGCATTAACAGATTTATCCAGTCTGGCTAATCGAAACCTGGTTATTGGGTTAGAAATGGTTTGAGTTCACAACAAGTGCTGCTGCCAGTATCTATTATGGGACAAATACAAGGTTTGTTTTGGAATATTTACCCATTAATATTTTTGCCTTCATACGTATAAAGTAGGGATGGAAAATCAATATTTGTTGCTTTAACCGTCTGGAACCCTCATGATTTATTAATTTTATTTGTGTTAAGAAGTAATATAAGGGTTTCATGAGTCCGACAATGGGAATTAAAATTCAAATTATAAAAATTGTTAAGAGAAAATTATTTTGTTTTGTTTGAAATTAATTACCTTTATTTGATATTGATTTACAATATAAGCATCAATGCCTTGGATTATATCTTAATTTTATTAGTCCGGCTTTTGAACTAAAAACAGAATATATGAAAAGAAGAAAATTTATCAGGAATATAAGTTCCTGTGCTGGAGCACTTACAATAGTCCCCAGCATTGCAGTCTCCGGCCTTGGATACACTGCCCCGAGCGACAAATTAAATATTGCGGGAATAGGTATTGGTGGAAAAGGTAAGGTCAACTTAAGGAACATGGTAGATCAAAACATAGTTGCGTTATGCGATTGTGATTATGATTATGCCAACAATGTTTTTAATACTTATCCGGACGCAAAAAAGTATAAAGACTACCGTGTAATGCTTGAGAAGCAAAAGGATATTGATGCTGTGGTTATTGCCACTCCGGATCATACGCATGCCCTTATTGCTGCCGCTGCCATGGAGATGGGAAAACATGTTTACCTTCAAAAGCCTCTGACTCATTCCGTTTGGGAATCACGTTATTTAACGGAATTAGCCAGACGTACCGGTGTTGTTACCCAAATGGGCAACGAGGGGCACTCCAACGATACTGTTTATGAAGTTGCAGAAGTGGTCCAAAGCGGTAGTCTGGGTGTTATAAAAGATGTTCATGTGTGGACTAACAGGCCTATCTGGCGGCAGGGAATGCCGAAACCCGATGAGAAAGTAGCGGTTCCTGATACATTGGACTGGGACTTGTTTATCGGCCCTGCAAAGATGCGGGACTATAATCCGGAATATCATCCATGGATCTGGCGGGGTTGGTGGGATTTTGGAACTGGCGCACTTGGTGATATGGGATGTCATTTACTGGATGTTCCAAATTATGCTCTAAAATTAGGACAACCCGTGGCTTTTCAGGCCAGTTCTTCACTTGTTAACACCGAAAGTGCTCCGGTCGCTGAAAAAGTAAGCTATCTTTTTCCTGCAAGGGAAAATTTGCCTTATTGTGCTTTACCTGAACTTGAGCTAACCTGGTATGATGGAGGCTTTATGCCTTCCCGCCCTTATGATTTGCCTCATGATGCACCGATGAATCCAAACGGAGGTTTTATGTTTATTGGTTCTGAAGCAACCTTAATAGCCGAAAGTTACGGAGGTAACTGGAAAGCATATAAAAATGGAGAAGAATTTATCCCCGAAACAAAAGTTAGTTTGGAGCGGATACCTGACAGTCCGCAAGGCGGGGGAAGACATGAAATGCATTTTGTTGATTCCTGTAAAAACGGAGGTGTACCATCATCTAATTTTGATTATTCGGGGCCATTTAATGAAATGGTGGTTATGGGCAACCTTGCCGTCAGGATGCAATCACTTCAAAAAACGCTGTTTTGGGACAGTGAAAATATGAAGGTTACAAATATAGGGGCTGATGAAAAACTGAGAACCACCAGGTTACATCAATATGAAAGTGATATTGTTACCAGGAGAGTGGATAGAAATTCAAAAGAGACGGTTGAATGGAACGCCCTGGAGATGTGTAATGAATGGATAAAGCATGAATATCATAATGGTTGGGAGTTATAAGCCCTGCAAATCAAAGAATTTAACATACCAAAACAGCATGCAAAACTGATCTTCATGTAAATTATACATGTAACATGTATTATATGTGATCTGTATTTCATCTGACCTGTATTGCAAGTTGAGCTTTTAACAGCATGTCTAATCGACCGCAGGTTAAAATTTTGCAACCTCTCTATGAAAATCCTGATGCTTGTTTTTACAGGAGAGATAAACAGTATCATCATTAATATTAGTGGTTCGGTTAGTTTATTCTTTTTTCACTATTATTGTAGAACAAGAATTCAATATTTGAATTCTGCCACAACATCAAAAATATTTAAATTATGAAGCAGGTACTTATTTTTTTGGCTGTTACCTTAGTTTTCGGGTCGTTTAGTGGTTGCATGCAGGAACAGGAATCTGTTAATCTTTTTAACGGGTATGACCTGACCGGCTGGCATTGGGATGTACCGGCAATGGATAATGATCCGGAAGTAAGAAATCCTTTTATTGTACGAGATGGTCTGTTAGTGAGCCTGGGAACTCCTCAGGGCCACCTGATTACCGATTCGGTTTATCAGGATTACCGGCTGGAAGCAGAATACCGCTTTGCTGCGGAACCCGGGAATTGTGGAATTCTGGTTCATGCTTCGACACCCCGGGCACTGTATGATATGTTTCCCCAGTCTATTGAAGTTCAAATGATGCACGAAAATGCAGGCGATTTCTGGTGCATTGTTGAGGATATCGAAGTGCCAGATATGGAAGCCCGTCGCGGGCCCAAAGAAGAGTGGGGTATTGTTGAAGGAAAAGCCAGGCGCATTCGTAACCTTACAGATGACTCCGAAAATCCGGTTGGAGAATGGAATACAATGGTGATTGAGTGCCTTGATGACGAGATTAAAGTCTGGGTTAACAACGATCTGGTAAACCATGGTTTTAACGCCACAGCTACCAAAGGGCAGATTGCCGTTCAGGCAGAAGGCTCAGAAGTTGAATTCAGAAAGTTATTGCTTACACATATAAGCCAACTCACTGAATAGCATGCTGGTCAAAACTTAAAGCACCTGGAGCCATTCAAATTTCTTTCTGTACAAGTACATTAGTTTGATTGGTACGAATTTAATGCCAGTATACCCGACAATAAAGAAATGCAATACTTTGCTTTTCTGATTTTTTAATATTGTAAATTCTTCATATAATTATGTATTTACCTGAAAACCGGAAGATAAAGAATCCCTGTCAGCAAGCTAATCAATGTAATGTGCTCCAACATTATCTTCACTTAATGGCAGGTTTCTGACAGTTTCAAAAGGAAATTGAATAGCCCCAACTGTCCGGTTCTTATTCCATGTGCTACCAAACAAATCAATCTTCAGTACTTCATTAAACTCACCGGAAATTTTGGATGATTTTGTTTTATTTGAAGGCACCATCAAACCATTATTATGTTTTTCAAGTTCCGGATCTACTTCCTGAAATCCGCTTATTGAAGGAACAGTTCCCCCAAAACCAATATTGTCTTTCCATTCCCAGTTTTCAGGTTCGTCGTTTTGAACAAACTCAATAAAGCTATCAGATTCATTCCCTTTATCAGCAAAGAAAATATTGCCGATAATTTTACAATCTTTCGGAACCGTTCCGTTTGGGTGCTTAGAATGGTTTAAACCGATTTTAAAAGTATTATTGCAATTAATGAAAGTATTAAAAAGAATCTGACTTCGTTCAACACGGACGTATAAATCATCTGGTGTTCCATCCATCATTCCCAAACCCTGGCTGCCTAGATCCTGAAAATAATTATTGGCAACCACCTGCCCGGTTCCCTGAATTCTTACTCCGTAGCTTCCACGTTCTCCTGCTCCGAAAAAATAATTTTGTGATACAACATTATCATCACCATGACGCAATACTAAACCACCTCTGCATTCACGAAAAGTATTTCTCCTCATGATATTTCCATTGGATTTAACAGAAATAATTTCAGATTCCCCGTTGCATCTGAAGAATAAATTGTCCTCGATGATTGAATTACTAAAACCTGGTGGCGGATCAAAGGGATTATTTTCTGTTATAAGCTGGAGGGTTTCATAACCATTGCTTGTTTTTCCTTTGGCCACATTTTTAAAAAGATTGTGGTGAATGTGGTGTCTCTCGTTTTCATTCCTGACAACAATTTTAAGTAGCTGACAATTTCGATCCATGTTTTGATTGGAGAAAAATTTGTTTTGAAATGTGTTGTGGTCTATTTCAATTTCTGTGCTTCCGGCTAATACATGCAGCCATATTCCTGGCTTTGCATCATTCCAGGTGCAATAACTAATTCGGCATCCCTTGCCAAAAACCTCAAGCTTTCCATTTTCAATAAAATTAATGCCTTGTAATGAAATATAACTGCCATCAATTTTAAAAGCTGATTCAAGAAACGCTTCTCCTCTATTTTTAGCCTTAATAATTATTGGTTGTTCAGATGTCCCGTTTTTCGAGATTACAAAATTTGAACCTCCGTATTTACCATCATTTAAAACAATCAAGTCCCCGGGTTTTGCTTTTGATAGTGTTTCTTCCAATTCTTTTGAAGAATTCACAACTATAGATGTTGATTCAACTCTGGGACCTGACATCACAGAAGATGACGACCATACAGTTACAATTAAGATTAATAAAAAGTGATATGCCAATTTTTTTTTCATATTATACAATTTTAATATTTTGGTTTAGCC
>CAZFOO010000061.1:4529-17675 GCA_964520585.1 uncultured Bacteroidales bacterium | reverse complement strand
TCAGACAAACAAATCATTATATGCCTGGCGTGTAATATATCTTTTCGCCGTTATAAATCATAGAGCATGGGGAGGATGCTGCGACACCGTTGATCCTATGCTGGCCCAAGTGATCCATGACAGAGGGATATTTACGATATGATCCGGGCCATTTGGTTGACTTGGGATAGGAACAGATGATACACAAAACCGTGCTTTGCGGATGGGACTGAGGAAGATTACATCCTCGGTAACGGATAATGATAAATGGGCATTATATAATCCTGAAAATGACCTTCAGTTTATGAATTATAGTAATTTTCCTTTTCAGGTAAATAATGAATATGATTTATAAGCTTAATAATCCGTTACAAAGATTCTAATGGATGTTTAAAAAAATCTTTATCAAATTTTATTATTTTCCTTAATGCCTTGTAATAGAATAAATTTAAAGATATCAATCCACCAATAATTATTATGAATGAAAGAATATTTATCCATAAAATTGTTGTTGCATGAGACAATAATGTCATACCAAGAACCACAACGGAAATAACTGAAAATGGAACCAACTTGTAAAACATAACTTTAATTTTTTAAATTTTTATTATTAAAAAGGAGGAAGCTATTTTAATAACCTCCTCCTAATAACTATTATAAATCACAAGCTATTACCATGCCTGGACCTCCAGCATAAATGCCGGCAACTGAAAAACCAATGCCAATGGGATTAAATGTCGCTACTGAAAGGAATAATCCACCAACTGATGCAGCTAATGAAATAGCAGCAAAAGCACATCCCGCATTTCCCCCTTCCATCCCTGCCATTTTTTCTAAAGATATTTTTTTGGTTGCATAATTTAGAGATTTAAATTTTGAGAATTTTGAGATTTCATTATCAAGTTAATTTCGATTCTTTTAATTTGAAAGCTTTTTGTAAAAAATTATGGTGAACGGTCGGCTTTTACATTTAAGCGGTAATGTCCTGGTGGGGTTTTGCCCGATAGGCATGTTGGAGAAGAATGGATCTTAAATGAAACTATACGTTCCGGCATCCTGAGAACAAGCGAAAATATGGTGTTATGAAAATTCTAATTTAACTTATAAAATCCTCGTCTATTATGATAGCAAGGTTCTTGAGGCTTTGCCTATATTTGTAATTTAAGTAAGGATAATTTCCATGGAAACTTTTTTACAAAATACTGCCAAATATTTATACGGGAAATACGGTGATAAACTATCGGATTGTGCACTGGTTTTCCCGAACAGGCGGGCGGGACTTTTTTTTACGAGATATCTTTCATCGTTAATCGACAAGCCTGTCTGGCTGCCCGGGATGTTTACCATTGCCGACCTGCTGGAAGAGGTTAGCACGCTTAAAAGCAGTGATCCTATAAGCCTGAATTTTGAGCTTTACAAAGTTTTCCGGACGGTTACCAAAAGCAGGGAAAGTTTTGATGAGTTCTATAGCTGGGGAGAGATCCTTCTTGGCGATTTTGATGAGATTGACAAGTACCTGGTTGATGCCGGGGCACTGTTCAGAAATGTGTCGGAGCTCAAAAACCTGGAGAACCAGTTTGACTACCTTACCGGGGAACAGATTGAAATTATCAGGAGTTTCTGGAATACCTTCCGTCAGGGACCTTCATCTGTGCATCAGAAAGAATTCCTGCGGATATGGGAAGCCCTGGAGGGTATATACACAAGTTACAAACAGCATCTTTATCAAAAAAATCTTGCCTATGAGGGCATGATATTCAGCCATGCCGCGGGAAAGGTACTTGACGGCACCGTTACATTACCCGGTTATGACACATTTTTTATTGCCGGGTTTAATGCCCTTAATGAATGTGAGAAGGTTTTCTTTGATTACCTGCAGAAAGAGGGCAGGGCTGAGTTTTTATGGGATTATGATGAGTATTATACCTTGGATCCTTCGCAGCAGGCAGGAATTTTCATGAGGGAGAACCTCAGGAGGTATCCGCATACAGGATTCGTACAGGAGAACCGGAATATTGAAAAAGCAATCAAGGACATAGATATTGTTTCAGTACCCTCGAATAGCGGTCAGCCGAAAATCCTTTCTACGATGAAGGATATGTTTAGCAGTGATGATCCACTCAGGACTGCTGTTATATTGCCTGATGAGGGACTGCTGCTTCCGGTTTTATCATCATTGCCGGATGAGATTGAAGAGATAAATGTTACCATGGGATATCCCCTGAAAGATACTCCTGTGCACGGTTTTGTGATGCATCTTTTGTCACTGCATAAGAATTCGCGTAATAGACCGGGGAACAGAGTTGAGGACGATAACCGGGATAATGATCGCGGGGACTGGCGTTCTATTACAAGGATGTGCTGGCTTTGCTTCAGCATCCTGATTATGCTGAAAGGGATGATAGTTTGACTGAAGGCATAATTCGCCAAATCAGGGGTAATAACCTGGTGTATATCAACGAATCGCTTTTCGGGTCTTCGGAGTTCGGCAGACTGGTTTTTAGAAGGGTCCCTGCTGACATCAGATTTGCTGATTATCTTATTGATGTGCTGATGTATATTGTAAAGCACAGATATGATGAGACTGAAGGTGAAGAGGATGATGGCAAAGGTGACCGGCAATCCGTTTCTTTCCCCGTAAGGGAATTTATATTCAGGATCTATACCGGTATAGGCCGGCTGCGGGATATTCTTTCGGAATCGGGGACTACCATACGGTTTGATACCCTGATCAAACTTTTAAAAAAGGTACTTTCGGGTATCAGGGTGCCTTTTTATGGTGAGCCGCTGGGAGGTGTTCAGGTTATGGGTGTGCTGGAAACCCGGACACTTGATTTTGAAAATGTGATATGGATGTCGGTCAATGAGGGGGTTTTTCCTGCAAAGCAAGCCGGTTCATCTTTTATTCCCTATAATCTGAGGAAGGGTTACGGACTGCCCGGCATTGAACAGCAGGATGCCGTATATGCCTATTATTTCTACCGGATGTTGCAGAGAACCAAAAGGATGACGCTGGTTTACAATACAAAAAGTGAGGGATTATTTACCGGGGAGCCGAGCCGGTTTATTTACCAGTTGAAATTCAACGGAATGTTCAATGTGAAGGAGAGAAGTCTTGTTTTTAATCTGCTTCAACCGGAAGAGAAACCTGTGTATATTGAAAAGACTGCCGATATCATGAGCAGACTTAAGGAGTACACGGAAGGCGGACCGCAACACAAATACCTGTCCGCCGCAGCAATCAACTCATATATGGATTGTTCGCTGAGGTTTTACTTTCGTTATATAGCCAGACTTCCCGAGCCGGATACCGTTACTGAAGAAATTGACATGGCCACTTTCGGGAATCTTCTGCATACAGCTGCCCAGCTTATGTACACTCCCTTTACGGGGAAAGAGATTCGGGCGGCGGACATCGATGCTTTGCTGGAGGATAAGAAGGGAATTGAGAAGTTTGTTAGGGAAGCATTTAATGAGGTGTTGAATAAGGGTGGTGGTGATGTTTCAGGTAATCACGGTGTCGATAAGGCAGGGAGTGATTTTCGAGATAATGCTGTTGCCGGTAGTGATTATAATGATGGGGATGGTGGTGAGAGTGATGCCGGTGATATTTATGAAGGTAATGGTGGACTGACCGGTATCAATTTGATAATATCCAGGGTTCTGGAGACTTATCTCGGGCAGTTGCTCAGGGTGGACAGGAAGTTGGTTCCATTCAGAATAGAGGCTCTTGAGAAGAAGTATTTCGGACTGGTTCCGGCTGGACCGGAAGGGGAGAGAGTTAATATTAGAGTCGGGGGATTCGTGGACCGGGTGGATCAGCCTGCTGGCATGGTAAGGGTGGTGGATTACAAGACGGGAAAGGATGATGCTGATTTTAAGAACGTGGAATCACTGTTTGATAGAGGCGATTCGAAAAGACGTAAGGCTGTTTTCCAGACTTTCCTTTATGCATGGTTATATCTTGAGAATTCTGACAGGGGACTGCCGGTGAGTCCGGTGCTGTACCAGGTAAGGAAATTTTTTGGTGATGAATCCCTGGTCATTGCAGAGAAACCTGCACGGGGAGTTATTAATCCGGTATGGGATTTTAAGGTTTTCAAGGATGAGTTTGAATACGGTCTCCAGTCACTACTCTCAGAGCTGTTTGACCCTGATATTGGTTTTTCCCAGGTTGAAGATGTTAATATTTGCCAGTATTGTCCTTATGGCAAACTTTGTCACCGATAATAGATAGAATGCTTCTGTAAAAATTACCAAAATTAAATTGATGCCCTACAATACCCGTTTAGTTAATTTTTGATATCCTTGTCCTATGTTCGCGGTAATGTCTTGGGGGGCTTTGCCCGGAGGGCATTTATGATTTAAAGAATTCGCGGTGCAAAGCAAAAATTGGGACTAAAGTCCTATTTCCCGATAGTGGATGGTTAGATTATAGCGCATTTTTTTACTATAAGTTTTAATAAGCTTTATCATAAAAATTGGTTGAAAAATTTTATATTATTGGGGTTTAACCCAAAAAACCGGAGAAATGATAAATGAACAATTAACCAATCCCCAAAGCATAGTTATTGTCGGAGGTTCCAATGATGTCCGGAAGCCGGGCGGCAAGGTTCTGAAAAATATTATAGATAATGGTTTCGATGGTGATATCTATGTGGCCAACCCCAAAGAAGACATGGTGCAGGGATTAAAATGCTACCGCGATATGAGTCTGCTGCCAGAAACAGACCTCGCAATACTTGCAATAGCTGCAAAGCATTGTCCACCTGCCGTCGAGCTTTTAGCGGGGACTAAAAATACCATGGCATTTATTATTCTGTCGGCCGGTTTTTCTGAGGAAAGTGAAGAGGGTGCCCTGCTTGAAAAAAAGATCACTGATATCGTAAATTCATCGGGCGCCTGTCTCATCGGTCCCAATTGTATTGGTATGATGAACAGCAATCATGCCAGTGTGTTCACCATGCCTGTTCCCAGACTGCAACCACAGGGCGTGGATTTTATTTCCGGTTCCGGTGCAGTTGCGGTTTATACTATGGAGACGGGGTTTGATCGTGGATTGACTTTTTCATCAGTATGGTCGGTAGGTAACAGTCCCCAAACCGGCGTTGAAGAAGTAATAAAATATCTTGACGAAAATTTCGATCCGCAAAAGAGTTCGCGGATCAAGCTTCTATACATGGAAAGCATTAAGAAACCCGGGATGCTTTTAAAACACGCTTCATCACTCATAAGGAAAGGATGCAGGATTGCCGCAATAAAATCGGGGTCTTCTGAAGCCGGCAGCAGGGCGGCCACATCTCATACAGGTGCACTTGCAGGTTCGGATACCGCTGTTGACGCACTTTTCAGAAAAGCAGGCATTGTCAGATGCTACGGTAAACTGGAGCTTATTAACACGGCAGGGGTGTTCATGGGCAGAAAACTTCGGGGAAAAAAGATTGCCATCGTCACTCACGCCGGTGGTTCGGCAGTTATGCTAACCGATATCCTGTCGAAGGGAGGACTCAATGTACCACCCTTGGAGGGGCCGGCAAGCAAAGAACTGCTTGAAAAGCTTTACCCGGGCTCATCAACGGGCAATCCCATAGATTTTCTGGCAACGGGTAATGCTGAGCAGCTGGGACATATTCTTGATTACTGTGAAAACCGGTTCGATAACATTGATGGCATAGCGGTAATATTTGGTAGTCCCGGACTTGCCCCCGTTTACGATGTGTATGATCTCTTGCTGGATAGGATCAGAACTTGTAGAAAACCAATTTACCCGGTACTGCCATCGGTAATAAATGCTGCCGATGAGATTGACGCATTTACCGGCAAGGGTGGCTTTTGTTTCACCGATGAAGTCGAGCTCGGACATGCGCTGGTAAGATTTGTAAATACGCCGGCGCCGGCACCTGAAACAGTAACACTGCCTGAAATGGATCATGCAAGAATAAGAGCAGCCATCGACAGGTCGGACGAAGGATATATGTCCCCGGCTTCCATACACGAAATCCTTGATGGTGCCGGAATACCCAGGGTACCTGAAGCAGTGTTCACCAGTTCGAAGGAAGCTGTTGAGAAAGCAGAACTTTTTGGTTATCCGGTTGTGATGAAGGTTGTCGGTCCGGTTCATAAATCCGATGTAGGCGGGGTAGTACTGAATATTGGAGACAGTGAACAGGTAGTAATAGAATTTGAACGTATGATGAAAATCCCTGACACTACGGCTGTTCTTATGCAGCCAATGTTAAGTGGCAAAGAACTGTTTGCAGGGGTAAAAGCGGAAATGCCGTTTGGACATTTGGTGTTGTGCGGACTGGGAGGAATATTTGTGGAGGTCTTCAGGGATGTGAAGGAGGGATTAATTCCACTGGGCAGGGAAGAGGCAATTTCAATGATCGGGGGACTGAAGGGTTTCGGCATTCTGAAGGGTGTAAGAGGGGAGAGGGGAGTGGACCTGGAAATGTATGCAGATATACTGGTTCGGTTATCGGCAATGGCTCATATTGCGCCCGAGATCGTGGAAATGGATATAAATCCCCTGCTGGGATCACCTAACAAGGTAATTGCCGTGGATGCCAGGGTGAGGATTGAAAAGTCAAAAGAGATAATATATTTGTAAATTGCTCACTATTAGTGATGATATTTTTAAAATATCTTTCGGCATAAATAAATATTACAGGTACCCCTCACAACTGAATATGAATTTTTTATCTATTTAAGTATTGCTAAAAGATACCATTACGGGCTGGAAAGATAGACTTTGGATCAACTTTTAAACCTTAAGTATTACAACAGGCCACTAACATTTGCATGGGTAATATATTTTCAGATAAACATTTCATGCAGATTATCCTTTTAATAATGTTCGAATGTTTGCTGTATAATGAAAATATTACTCACAGGTGCAACCGGATATATCGGTAAAAGGCTCCTTCCTGCTTTGCTTGACCAGGAACATGAGGTGATATGTTGTGTCAGAGACGCCGGACGCTTTGATATATCAAAGTACTCCACTCCCAGGATATCGGTTATTGAAATTGATCTTTTGGACAGTGATTCTCTTCAACGGATACCCGATGATCTGGATGCTGCATATTATCTGGTTCACTCAATGTCTTCCTCATCAGGAGATTTTTCTGACCTGGAAAGGCAATCAGCAGAAAACTTCAAAAACAGAATCGAAAAGACAAATGCCAGTCAGGTGATCTACTTAAGCGGCATTGCAAACGAGAAAGAGCTGTCAAAACATCTCAGGTCCCGTATGCAGGTTGAAGAGATACTCTCTAAAGGTAGATACAGCCTGACCACTCTTCGTGCCGGTATTATTGTAGGCTCTGGAAGTGCCTCTTTTGAGATTATCCGCGACCTGGTTGAAAAATTGCCTGCGATGATAGCACCAAAATGGTTGAAGACCAAATCGCAGCCTATTGCTGTCAGGAATGTTATCGGGTACCTTACCGGGGTATTAGGAAAGCCTGAAACATATAAACGGAATTTTGACATAGGTGGCCCTGAGGTTCTCACCTACAAGGATATGCTGTTGAAATATGCTAAAGTACGTGGACTTAAAAGAGTTGTCATTTCAGTCCCGGTTATGACTCCCCGCCTTTCATCCTACTGGCTTTACTTCGTTACTTCTACAAGCTATAAGCTGGCCGTTAATCTTGTAAACAGCCTTAAAACCGAAACCATCTGTAAGAATAATGATATTCACAAGCTGCTGCCGGCAAAGCTCATATCTTATGAAGAGGCTATTCGACTTGCATTTGACAGTATAGAGCAACAGGATGTAATGTCAAGCTGGATAGATGCGATGTCAGGCGATAAATTCAATAAAGGTATTACCAGTCTGATTGAGGTACCAAAATACGGATGTTTCGTTGACAGAAGGGAGCGAAGAATTGTCAACGAGAAAGAGGTGGTGGACAGGCTATGGGCAATCGGCGGTACTACCGGATGGTACTATGCCGACTGGTTATGGGGATTGCGGGGCTTTATCGATAAAATCTTTGGAGGAGTAGGCCTGCGCAGGGGCAGGAAAAGTAGTGCTGCCATCTCAGCAGGAGATGCACTCGATTTTTGGAGAGTTTTATATGCAAGTAAGGAAGAGAAGAGGCTTTTACTTTACGCCGAGATGAAGCTGCCTGGAGAGGCCTGGCTTGAATTCCGCATCAAAGATTCTAAACTCATCCAAACAGCAACTTTCAGGCCCCTTGGACTGGCAGGAAGATTATACTGGTATTCCCTGTTACCGTTTCACGGAATCATTTTTGGAGGCATGATAAAAAAACTTGCAAATAACCGTCTTTAAATCTGTCTTATGGAAATTAGAAGTGTTTTAAAATTATTTTGTTGCAGTATCTTTTTGTTACAGGCTTGCAATTCATCGCCTGAAGGAACCGGTTTTGATGAACCCTCAGATCCCAATCCCGTTCAACCGGCCGACTGGCAAAAGATTGAACCGGGATTACATGCTATGGTGGGGAGTATTGATGAGCGTTATGAATATCATTCTCCACCCTCTTCAAAGGGGAGTTCCTCATGGAGCGGATCAGCCTGGAAAGGTGAAAGGATAAATATTCAGCTTAAATTATGGAGCAGGGATTCCGTTGAGAATATCATGGTAAGCAGTACATCGCTGAGATCGGAGAACGGTTATCAGATTTACCGGGAACAGATCGGGATACATCCGGTAAGATATGTTTTGACTGATGAGTTCTTATCCGGATGCGGCTGGAGGGATCATGATACAATTCCTGCTTATCTGGCATCAGACATGCTTGAAGATAACCAGGTATTTAACCTTGAGGAAAATACAGTGCGTCCTGTCTGGATAACCATAGATGTACCTTCAGATGCAACACCAGGAGAATATCACGGATCTGTAATTGTTTCTTTCCGGGGCGGACGGGATATTGAACTGCCTGTAAGTCTTATGGTTAGCAGTTTAACTCTTCCTGAGCCATCAGAATGGAGTTTTCATCTTGATCTTTGGCAGAATCCCTTTTCAGTGGCAAGGTATCATGACCTGGAGTTGTGGTCAGAAGAACACTGGGCGGCCTTGCCTCCTTACCTGGAAATGCTTGCAGAGGCCGGACAAAAGTGTATTACTGCAAGTATACTGCACAGGCCATGGGGAGGACAGACTTATGATCATTTTGAATCGATGATCAGCTGGACACATACTGGCGAAGGTAACTGGGAATATGATTACTCCATATTTGACAGGTGGGTTGAGCTTGCTATGAAGGCAGGTATTACAGAACAGATCAACTGTTATTCCATGGTTCCCTGGGGCAACCAGGTGCGTTATTTTGACAGGGATTCTGTTGATTATGTTACCCTCGAACTCACGCCCGGCTCGGATGAATATTCAGAAGTCTGGCGACCTTTCCTGGAAAGTTTCCGCGATCACCTTACTGAAAAAGGTTGGCTGGAAAAGACCTTAATTGCAATGGATGAACGTGGCCCGGATGAGATGAAAAGCATGGTGACTCTTTTAAATGATGTAGCTCCTGAATTCAGGATTGCCCTTGCAGGAAGTTATATAGAGGAATTAAATGATGACATCTATGATCTTTGTGTTTTCTTCGGGCACCAACTGGATAAGGAGCTAATAAAGGAAAGGGTTGATCGTGGATGGCCTACCACTTTTTATACGATGTGTGCCGCTCCTGAGCACCCCAATAATTTCACTTTTTCCCCACCGGCTGAACAGGCCTGGCTCGGATGGCATGCAGCATCAAAAGGGTTTACGGGTTTTTTGCGCTGGGCTTATAATTCCTGGGTTGAAGATCCAATGAGAGATTCCCGTTTCCGGACCTGGCCAGCAGGAGATACATACCAGATATATCCTGGCCCGCGGAGTTCAATAAGATTCGAGAGACTGCGTGAAGGCATACAGGATTATGAAAAGATCAGGATATTGAGGGAAACCGCAGTCAATGCCGGTCAGCAAGAGAGGCTAAATGAGCTGGATGAACTGCTCGAAAACTTTAATCTTCAGGAGATACAGGAAACACCTGCCGAATACTGGCTGAATAAAGGTAAGGCAATTATCACTGAACTGTCGGTTTGGGCCGAAGAGTTCGAGTAATCACAGAAATTATTTTAATACAAACCATTAAAACAAGCCAGGTACTACCAAATAGGTAAGTACCAGTCCCGTCAATCCGGCCACCAGTACAAGTATCATTGACGGAATGGCATTTATTTTCAATAATCCTCCTTCTGCGCCGGTGAGCCCCACCGTTGCGCATGCAGCGATGATATTATGCACACCGATCATATTTCCCAGGCCGCCTCCTACATTTTGTAAGCTGACAATTATTGTCCGTGAGATTTCTGTTTGTTCAGCCACCGAGTACTGGAACAAACTAAAAAGCATATTTGAAACCGTATTTGAGCCTGTGATAAATGTACCCAGGGCTCCAACGAAAGGACTTACCAGGGGCCATGCTCCCTGGAAAATATCTGCCATTGAAAGGGCCATGGCGATAGGCATGCTGACCCAATCTTCTGGGTTGTTACCCGATTGCATCATCAGCCGGACCATCGGCACGGCAAATATCAACGCTATGGCCGGTCCCTTAATCCTTGTAAATGCCTCTGTAAATGATTGTTTTACCTGTTTTTTACTCATGCCATAGGCTGGAATACATAATAGTGCAACCAGCATAAAGGGGAGTATACCGGGATTGTAAAGGGGCGTGAAACTAGTTGATATATTAGTTCCAAACAAATTGGTTATTCTAAACCCCGTAGATTGAAGCCACTCATTAACAGGCAGCACATCTATTCTTGTGGCAACTAATAAAATCGCTATAACCATGTATGGCAGCCATGCTTTCAGCAGCGGCATTCCCTTTTGTCTTATCTTTTCATCAGGTTCTATCGAACCTTGCCAGGATGTATCCCAGTTATTCTTATCGGGAAAGTCCCATTTGCTTTTGGGCACCAAAAATCCGGCTTTTGTGGCAGGTATAATGATCAATAAACCTGTTAAGCCTCCAAAAATACTTGGAAATTCAGGGCCCAGGAATACAGCCACCAAAACGTATGGAATAATAAAACAAAATGCAGCAAACAAAGCATAGGGCCAAATCTGTAATCCCACTTTTATGCTCTTTTTGCTACCAAAAAAGCGGGTTAACATTACAATCATAAGTAGGGGTACAATTATAGCAGGTACAATTTGCTGCAGGGCAGACCAGATGCCAATTTGATGAATAAAATACTCAAGATTCATTTGCTGTCCCGCCAGGGTTTGCTCAATGCTTTGTATATCAAGAGATGTGCCTACACCGATATGTATGGGCGTGCCTATAGCTCCAAAAGAGACGGCTGTGGAGTTGGTAATGAGGGCCACCATTACAGCAGCCAGGGCTGGGAATCCAAGAGAAAGTAACAAGGGGGCAGTCAGTGCTGCAGGAGTACCAAATCCCGCGGCTCCTTCAATAAAACTACCAAAAAACCAGGTGATAATTATGGCCTGTACCCGCTTGTCTGGTGAAATTCCGATAAAACCTTTATTAATGGCAGCAATGGCACCGCTCTGCCGTAAGGTGAACAATAATGTCAAAGCTCCGAGAACAATAAACAAAATTTCAATGGCTATTACAATACCATTTATGCTTGCAGCAGCTATATATTCAGGATAGGTTCCCCAAACAAAATGTACTATTGTCAGTACCACTAAAAAAGCTACGGGCATGACACGGGTGGCTGGCCAGCGAAAACCAGTCATAAGTATGAAAATTATCAAAACCGGGGTAAACCCCAGTATGGCAAGAATCGGGTCTAACATAAAATTCAGGAATTATGTTTTATCTTTTCTCCTGGTGACTCATGCTTTCTGTTATGGATTAATTTTTTTTTTAAGCATAAGATCCGACTATTTATTTAAACAATAAAAGGCATGAAAGGTTTGGATTATTTAATTTACAAAACAGGGAATCCATCCTGTAACTGGCTAATATTGCAAAACAAACTATAAATTGCATGTAGAACCGACCCAAGGTCAATAAACCATGGGGTTCCATTCGGATGAAAAATCCGGCTGATAAAAATAATGATCCGAAGATCGGTATCTCTTGAGAATTCTTTCTCCTTGTTGAGTTTTCAACTAAGGGATAATTCATCTAAATTTGATCTGCCCCCAAGGCATATTATCCGAGTACTTATATAGGATTAAACAAGGCGAAGTATATATGAACAAAAAAGCTGTTTTTATCGGCAGGTCCACAATTGATCATACCTATTTATTGGATTCTTATCCTCAGGAAAACACAAAAGTGTTTGCCAGAAAATATTTGCGACAGTTTGGCGGACCGGCTCTGAATGCAGCAATTACCTTCGATATATTAGGTGCCCGGGCCAAATTAATATCATATTTTGGGAACAATAGTTCAATGGAAAAAGTAAAGGCTGAACTGAAATCAAAATATGGTATTGATATAGTCGACCTCATTAAAGACAACAGTTATCGGTTGCCTGAATCTTCTATTTTTGTGAGTAACTCAGGTACAAGAACAATAGTAAATGCTCCGTGGCAGGATTATAAAAAAGATATTTGTTGCGAAAATCTGGACCTGGCCGAGGCATCTGTCATTCTATTGGATGGTTTTGTGTTTTCCGGCGACCTTAAAATACAACTACTTGAGGCAAGGAGGAGGGGAGCAGTAATAGTTTTGGACGGGGGAAGCTGGAAAGATGAAACAATGAACATCCTCGATACAGTTGATATTGCCATTTGCAGCAGCAAGTTCATGATGCCCGGTTATGATATAGATCAAACTATTACCTGTATGTTGAACAAAGGGGTCGATTTAATTGCAATTACAAATAATGAAAAGGATATAAATGTCTATGAAAGCAACAGTAGGGCAAAAATTCCGGTAAAACGGGTAAATGCCATTGACACACTGGGTGCTGGAGATGTTCTGCACGGAGCTTTTTGTTACTATCTTACTGAAGGATTCAATCCGATGGAGGCACTCCGCCGGGCTGCCCAGATTGCCTCCAGATCTTGTTGTTATTTTGGCACCCACACATGGAAGGATTACAGATGAATCCTTATGATCAGGCTGGTTTGTTTTTGTAGCTTTCATGCTTCCCGCTTTTGCGGAAATTTACGGAACCAGTTTCGGCTTGAAAAACCTGTGGGGTTGACGAGCT
>CAZFOO010000061.1:0-4429 GCA_964520585.1 uncultured Bacteroidales bacterium | reverse complement strand
TGCGGAAATTTACGGAACCAGTTTCGGCTTGAAAAACCTGTGGGGTTGACGAGCTTACATGAAAAGCATATATGATTAGGAAAATAAATGATAAGTTCTTTTGGTGTGATTTAATAAATTTTATATTAATCTTTATGCGAATAAATAATATTTTTTTACGACTGGTTGCAGCATGACGGTCAGTTTTACCGTATGGGGAATATAACCAAAATCCAAAAGTAATGAAGACAAAATCTGTTTTTTATATCCTTATGCCGGTATTTTTATTGATTTTTGCCTACTCCTGCCAGGATGATGATAAATATACCTATGACGTTTTGTCGCCGGTTTACATGCAATTTGCTGAGTTCCGTACGCCCCTTAAATCCCTGTCAGCTAGAAATATAAAACAGGCCGGGAAGATTTATTTCAAGGACAGCTACATCTTCTTAAACGAGGTTAACGAGGGCATTCATGTAATTGATAATTCAGATCCGCGCAACCCGGTAAAGATTGCCTTTTACGAAATAACCGGGAATGTTGATCTTGCGATCAGGGGAAACACCTTGTTTGCCGACAGTTATATTGATCTTGTAGCCATAGATATTTCTAACATCCGAAATCCTGTTGAAGTTGGGCGCATAGAGAATGCTTTTCCTGAAGTATTGCCTATACCGGATGATCCATCCATTCCTATGGCATGGGACGAGATAGACCGGAGTCTGGGAGTTATAGTGGACTGGAAAACAACTACGAGGACAGGTTATGGTCCTGAAAAATCGTTCTGGCGTGGAAATATGCGAAATGATTTAATGACATTTAGTGGTGCTATGGAGTCGGCAGGAGCAGGTGTAGCAGGCTCAATGGCGCGTTTTATGCTTAACCAGGAATACCTTCATTCCATTGCACAGCCCTTTGTGCTTAAAACTATTGATGTGTCGTCTCCGGAGAATATGGTACAAACAGACAGCATTCATACATGGAGGGAAATGGAGACCCTTTTCAGGTATGACAGCAATCTGTTTGTGGGGACCACTACCGGCATGGTGATTTACAGCCTGGAAAATCCTGTAAAACCCGAATTCATATCGGAACTTAATCATATTAATGCCTGCGATCCCGTTGTTGTTGAGAATGGATTTGCATACGTAACATTGCGCGCCGGCACCCGCTGTATGAATTCCACGAACCAGCTTGATGTTATCGATATTTCAGATATCACCAGGCCAAAGCTGCTGAAGTCGTATCCAATGTTTAATCCGCACGGACTGGGCATTGACAATGGCACCCTCTTTATCTGTGACGGTGCTGACGGACTTAAGGTTTATGATGCCACAAACCCCCTGGCAGTTCAGTCGAACATGATAGCCCATTTTGATAAAATTGATACATTTGATGTGATACCCCTTGGTGAAATCCTGTTGCTTATCGGTCAGGATGGTCTCTTCCAGTATGATTATTCGGATCCTGCAAACATATCACTCCTCAGTCATATAAAAGTCGGGGAGTAAACAATCAAAAAGCAAATTTAACTGGCTGTAAATAAATATAAGGACATAGAGCTGATAAAAGGTTGCTGCATAGGTGACCTCCGCTTTCAGGAGTTGCTTTATCGCAGGTTTTATGCTTTTGCCATGTCTGTTAGTTTAAGATACGCTCCAAATCGCGATGATGCTCTTGAGATACTTAATGACGGATTTATGAAGGTGTTTGAGAATATTTGTGCATACGATCAGGAGAGATCGTTTAAGAGCTGGTTTAGAAAGATACTGGTGAATACCGCCCTTGACAAATACAGGGCAGGCAGGAAATATTTGACCGATACCGGCACTGATGGGGTTGAGGTAGCCGGTGAGCCTGAACTCAGCAGGTGGATGGAAGTGGAAGAGATACTTTTGCTTCTGTCGGGTTTACCACAATTGTACAGGCTGATCTTTAACCTGTATGAAGTGGAAGGATATTCCCATGATGAAATTGCAGGATTGCTGGATATTGCGCCGGGAACATCCCGCTCACACCTTAGCCGTGCGAAACTTATGCTCAGGAAGAGTTATATTGAAAAACTAAATAAACCTTACAATGAAGCCATTTGATGAAAAATTTGGAGAAAATGTAAGGATGGTTTTCGACAATTACCGAGAACCGGTTGACGAGAGGGCCTGGAAAGAGATGAAAAACCGGTTGAAGGAGAGGCCGGAGAAGAGCAAATTTGCGATAATGCCTCTTTTTATGAAGGTCGCTGCCGCTGGAGTCTTTCTTTTTGTGATTTCCGGATCATTATGGCTGCTGCTACTTAATTTGGAAAAACCGGATAAGGCGGCCACCTATGAAGTCCGGGAGGGTTCACCTACAACTGCCGAATGGGACGGAGAATCTCAATCAGTAATTACCGCTGAAGGTTCCTTAAAAACACCTTCAGTAATTACTGCTGAAGAGACCGGAGAATCAAATTCTGTCATTACCGACCGGGACGATGTTACTGCTGAAGTTGGTCTCGCTGGAGCTGACAGCACGGGCCAGACCGGTGAAGAGCAGCCTCCGTCGACAGACATAATACTACCAATCCCTTCCGTGATAAGCGAACTATCTTCACTGAGAGTCATATCTGACCTGGCGCCATTAGAACAATTCTCCAGCGATGCAGATGCGTTTATAATTAGCCGTAACCTTGAAAGTCTGGATGAAGTGAAAACCGGAACTCAAAGGACCTCTATTGTAGAAGTGTCTGCAGGATCAATGAAAACCTGGTCGACTCAGGAGATTGCCGGAGGCATTGGTTATACCGCCGGGGTTAGCGGGGACTGGCATATTGCCAGGAGAATGAGCATACATGGCGGCGGCCTTTTTGTATATAATAATTTCAATCTTCAAAGCACTCTGGTTTACGCCGATTACTATTCAGGACGGGAATATGCGGCAGCCCCTGGTAGGGATATGAAAGCCGGATACCAGGTTTTGCAATATCAATCAAGCGATACCGATGTTGAATTCACTGCCCTGGACATACCTGTCAATCTAAGATTCACTGTAAAAGAAACATCCGGAAGCCGCATCTTCCTGTCCGCAGGCTTCTCCTCCTTACTTTACCTTCAGCAAAAATACACCAGCGAATCTACTGTGCTGGCATCTTATCACAGGATGAATTCTCAGGGCCATTATTTGTTTGGGACTGGTTCACTGAACTTAAGTTCCGGAGCAGATTTCAGTGCCTTCAGACGCTTCGATCTTGCACGTTTCCTCAATATCTCTGCTGGATATGTGATCAGGAGAAAAAACCATTCTCTAATCATTGAACCTTTTCTTAAATATCCCCTTGGAGATATTACAACACTAAATCTGGATATAGGTATGGCGGGATTTTCCCTAAAATACATTCCGGGTAGCAGGTAAATAATCATTTATCCTGTAAAAAAAAATATGTCAAAATTTCGTCAGGAAGTTACAAAATTTTGACTTGAAGGATGAACCGCTTCGCTTTAACATTAAAATTTTTTCATGCATATGTATGAAAAAATTTCATCTGTCTGTCAGTAATTTGACTGCGTCTATTTTGCATGCAGTTGTCAGTGCATTGTAAAATTTTATTTAGATTCAAAATTCATGTACATTTGTATTTATGAAAAAACTCTGGATGAAATTGATTATAGTTTTCAGGCACCTTGGTCCTGGTTCTTAATTTCTGACAGTAAAACGGTAGCTCCCTGATCCGAGTTCCAGGTTTACATATCCATCTTCATATCCCATAATTTTCAGGTAGTCGCTTTCAGTAACAGGATTTCCCTTATCTGTAAGGGCATCCGGGTTCTTTGCAGGAAGGACTACCCGTGCCGTGGTATTGACCGGTACAACGATTTGAAAATATACTTCTTGTCCGGACTGTTTCTCCCAGGAGGAGACAATCTCTCCATTGATAGACCGGTAGGTGGCTTTCACGAAGTTGATACCATCTTCTGCAATCTCCGGCTTAATGCTAAAACTGCGATAGCAGGGAAGATCTGGTTTTATTCCTGCCATGTTTGCAAACATCCATTCATTGACCGAGCCGAAGGCATAGTGGTTGAAGGAGTTCATGCTCGCATTCTTGAATCCGGCCTCTTTAATGTAGCTGTCCCATCGCTCCCAGATGGTGGTGGCACCATTTACTACTTCAAATAACCAGCCTGGGTATTCTTCATTCAAGAGCAACATATAGGCCAGATCACTTCTTCCGGTTTCAGACAGTGCAGGCAACAGTGGCCTGACACCCAGAAATCCCGTAGACAGCTTATTGTCGTGGGCCCTGATCAGATCCGCCAGATGCTTTCCGGCAATATCTTTTTTCTGAGAATCCAGCATATCCTTAAAGATGGCATCAAGATCGGGGGGAGAGCTAAATCCGGAGACTTCAACATACTGGAATCCCTGGAAGGTAAATCGCGGAGACCAGGTTTCCCCGGAAGGGTCGCCTTTC
>CAZFOO010000060.1:0-22649 GCA_964520585.1 uncultured Bacteroidales bacterium | reverse complement strand
TGAAAGTGAAGCTTTCAAAAACTCTACCCCAAAATATCCTGAAAAGAAAAAAGAACTGGAAGAGTTGGCAGCCAGTCTGGATGTAAACGACAATCCGGTGCTGATGCTGGTAAAACTTAAGGAATAATTATCAGGTTATTTCAGAGCAGCAGCTATAGTAAAAAAATGAAAAAGGATAAACTTCATATTTAAAGGTGTTTATTTGATTAATCTGACTTGATATTACACGAAAACCATATATCCTATCATGATCTCAAAAATCTTCTCTGATTGATCTCAAACCCCATCCATGCCCCTCTTCCTCGTATACAAACAGCTTGATTCAATGGACTGCAGACCCACGTGTCTGAGGATGATCTCTAAATATTATGGCAAGAGTTATAGCCTGCAGTTTTTAAGGAGCAAGTTTATTGACTTAGAGGGCAGGGGATTGCTTGCGTATATAGTGGCAGCCGACTGACCTGCTGTTTCTGAGTGCTGCTGCAACAATAAGCTGGGAGCTAACCACGGCATTCCTCAGTTCAATAATATGCTTGTTTATTTCTGCACTCTTGTAAAACTTCATTATCCTGTGTGCATAATAGTCCAGGTCCGATTCAGCCCTTCGTAACCCTTTAACTGTGCGGATGATGCCTGCATAATTCCACATGGTAAGCTGAATAGCCCTCATATCCTGATCAATAAGGAGCGGATCAAAAGCTTCTGCATTGGACGGTTTTGCCCAGTCCGGTATATTATCAAAACGCTGCTTTTTGATCTTGTTGCGGGTCATGATAATCTTCTCTGCCGAGGACTTTCCCCATAATAAGGCTTCAAGCAGAGACGCCGAGGCAAGCCTGTTTGCCCCGTGTAATCCGGTACAGGAAACTTCACCAACCGCATAGAGGTTTTTAAGCGAAGTTTTTCCATCCAAATCCGTTTTGATTCCCCCGCAAAAATAGTGGGCGGCGGGTGTAATCGGAATGGGTTCCTTTGTGATGTCTATCCCGCCCTTCAAGCAAGTTGTGTAGATCTTGGAGAATCTTTTCTCAAGGGGTTCACTTCCCTTGTAATTGTTGGCAATATCCAGCAGAATATACTCCTTCCCCGATTTGCATATCCGCTCATAAACGGCACGTGAAACTACATCCCTGGGAGCCAGATCCCCAAGTTCTGAGTATTCATTCATGAAATAATTACCCTGGTGGTCCATTAGTCTTGCTCCCTCTCCCCTCAATGATTCGGAAATAAGAAATCGCTTTATGTCTCTGTGATACAGCGAAGTGGGGTGAAACTGGACAAACTCTGCATTGATAATATCTGCACCTGACCGGTGTGCCATGCTCACTCCGTCGCCGCTTGCCGAAACCGGGTTGGTGCTGTGGTAATAAAGATTGCCTGCACCACCGGTAGCGAGAATGACCTGATTCGAGAATAAGGTTTCTGTTTCACCCTTGTTATTATTTAGTGCATATACACCCAATACTTCCCTTTCACGATATACTTCCTGCGAATCGCGTGAGTGATGATTATTGGTTATCAGGTCAATTGCCGTGTACCCGGAAAGAAATTTTAAGCCCAGTTTTTTTGCATAGGCGATCAGCGAGTCTTCTATTTTATCGCCGGTATGGTCTTCATAGTGCACTATGCGCCGTTTGCTGTGAGCTGCTTCCTCAGTATAATCTATTTTCCCTTCTATCGATTTACTGAACTGGATGCCGACCTCATCAATAAGGAATTCCTGGACCAGGGGTGGACCGTTTTTTACAAAAAAGTCAACCGCTTCCAGGTTATTATAGCCTGATCCTGCTCTCAGAAGGTCCTTCCGCAGAAGGTAGGCTGAATCGTCATCGTTCGAAGCAATAATTCCTCCCTGGGCGTAAAAGGTATTTGTTTCGTTTATTTTTGATTCCTTGGTTATGACTGCAACATCCAAACCTCCCTTTTTCAGGTAGATACCACAAGTCAGCCCGGCTAATCCGGAACCTACAATTACTGCATCGTAATAATGTCTCATGATGAACTTTTATTTGTCTTTTAAACTGAAATCAAATGACCTTAATGATCCGGTAAGTTGACCGGATGAAACAAAATCAACTCCTGTCGAGGCTACCGAACCTATCCTGTCCACCGTCATATTTCCCGAAGCCTCTGTTTCTGCGGCTTTACCGATGAGTTTTACAGCTTCACGCATATCATTTTCATTCATGTTATCCAGCATTATCCGGTCTGCTTTGCCGGACAATGCCTCTTTTACTTCAGTGATGTTTCTTGTCTCTACCTCAACCTTAAATCTGTTGCCCCATTTTTCGCGGACCTTTTGTATGGCCGGGCCTATTCCTCCTGTCGCGTCTATGTGGTTATCCTTTATTAAAACCATATCCCAGAGCCCCATCCTGTGGTTACTTCCACCGCCACACCTCACGGCATATTTCTGGAGATGCCTGAATCCGGGTATTGTTTTCCGTGTATCGAGTATTATGATCTTCCCTTTAGATTCTCTTACAAATTCAGAGGTTCTTGTTGCTACAGCCGAGAGAAGTGAAAGAAAGTTTAATGCTGTCCGCTCTGCCTTGAGAACTGAAACTACTCTTCCTGCAACTTCTGCTACCAGGTCGCCTTCTGCAATGGCATCGCCGTCGTTAAAATATACAGTAATTTCAATATCTGAATCCACCCGGGCCATTACCTTTTTAAAAAGGTCAATCCCACATAAAATTCCTGAATCTTTTGAGATTAATCTAAATTTGTGTTCTTCTGTTGTGAAAATTGATTCTGAAGTAACATCTCCGTCTTCCCGGAGATCTTCTTCAAGAGCCATATCTATAAGCGTATCAGCGTTAGGGAAGCTTTCCATCTTTATTGGGATTAATTGGTAGATTAAAAATGTGACAGGAAAACAAAAGAGGCATCCGAATCATGTTACAGATGCTAAAGTAAAAAAAAAAGCGGTTAAAACTTTGTTTTAACCGCAAATGGAAGATCAAATAATAGACTTTATTTAGAAAAATTGATGGCGGTTGTCTTTAACCCCCGCTTTTTCCCTTAATGCTTCAAACGCCTCGATATTAACCCTGGATCTTTTGTTGTTTGCAAGCCGGGTTCTTTCCATTTCGAGATCTTTTTCTTCGGGTATGTCAACCGAAGTTACTTCCAATACATATACCCCGTTTTCTCCGGCAACCGGATCTTATAGCACGTTTTCCTCAACAGAGTGGGCCGTTGCTATCAGTCGCGGTTCAATGCCTGCCCCCGGCACAGATAGTGAAGTGAAACGGACATTTGTTGCCTCTTCAACATCAGAATCAAGTGCGGTGGCCAGTGAGTAAATATTGGTGCTTTCTTCTTTTAATTCTGCGATCCGGGACTTTATTATCTCTCCTTTCTTCTCCTTTATGAGTATTTCCTCTATCTCACCGCTTACTTCATCCCGGGACTGGTATCCTTCGGTACGAACTTCGGTAAGGGCTGCAACTATAAACTTGTCATCTATTTCAAATATTGGTGATACTGAATTTTCGTCAGCTTCAAATGTCCATCTGATAATCTCCCTTGCCGACTCAAGTCCGGGAATCTGCTTGTCGTTGATAAGAATGTTGTCTGCCATTCTTACCGGTAAACCTTCTTCGGCAGCCGCTTCACTGAATTCGTCGTAGGTATCATTACTGCCGGCAAACCGGTTTGCTTCTGAATATATATTCTGATAGGTGGCCGAACTGGGTGTTACTTCCCGGGCAAGAGTGGCAACCTGAACTTTTTTGACCTCCCTGGAGCGGTCCATTACCTGTACAATATGAAATCCAAACTGGGTCTCCACAATAAAATATTCTCCACGTGGAGCTTCAAAGGCAGCATTACTGAACTCCGGCACCATCATGCCTTCGCTAAACCACCCCAGATTTCCGCCATCAAAGCGGGATCCGGTATCGTCGGAATATTGCATTGCCACCGTTTCAAAATCTTCCCCTGCCTGCAACGCACCCAAAAGGCTGTCCGCCAAACTTTCTGCCTCCTGGTAATCGTTCTCCCCGGGCTGAATCAGGATATGCTTTGCACGCACCGAGTCGGGCATAAAATTGATTGCTGCCAGCCTGGATAATCTGTAACTGTTTTCTTCGAAATAGGGGCCGTAAATATCTCCGGGACTGGCATCGAACATAAAATCCGCTATACTCTCCGGCAGTTCTTCATAATTGTAATTCCGCTCATCATAGGGGATATCGGAGTTAAGATTAATAAATTGTCTTAATTCGTCAACCTCGGCAAATTCATCCTCTATTTCTTCAATCCATTCCTGAGCCAGACGGTCATCTTCTTCTGAAGGGGTGATATCAAATGTTACATATTCAATATCTCTGGATGCCGTCTGTTTATAGTTTTCCTTGTTCTGACGGTAGTAGCGTCGTATTTCCGCAGAGGATACTTCCACAAGGCTATCATCTACAGCATCATAGCGTTGAACTATGAAATCAAAATTTACACTTTTATTATTTTCTTCCCACCCTGCATTTGCTTCCAGGGGGGTAACATATAAACCTTTTCTGATCAGGTTATTGTATTTGGTCTGTTTTCTTTCCTGCGCAATCTCCTTTTCAACATAAAGCCAGTAATCACGTTGCTGACCACTTGGATCCTGGCTCATAGACCTCAGGAACTGAACTACGGCGGACTGGCTGAAGGTGCCGGTTGAAGGGTCTGTAAACAATTGACGTACGTAGGGATGGACGTTGGATCCCTGTACCATATCAAACATCTCTTCTGGACTGACATCTATGCCCAGCCGGTCATATTCCTGTCCAAGGATTATCTCCCGGAGCAGTTGTTGCCATGCCTGTTCCAGGATGCTCTCATGTGTTTCTGAATCGAGGGCTGATTCACCGGTGTTGAGCATGTAAATTTCTGATATCTCGTCAACTCTCTCCTGAAAACTCTGATATGGCACTGATTTTCCTGCGATTTCTGCAATCTCAAATTGTGAATCTGTAAAAAGGGAAGGACCCGAGCCCAGGATATCGCCAAGGATAAAAGCAAACAGGGCAAGCCCGATTACCACTGCTACCAGTACTCCCGCACGATTTCTTATTTTTTCTAATGTAGCCATTTTAAGCGGTCGAATTTAAAAGGTTCTGATTTTTTGAGCTACGAAGATAACAATTTAAAATATTTTATAAGGATAGCTAAAATATTTTAATTAAAAACCGGCAAAAAAAAGGGCTGAATTTTGATCAGCCCCTTAAAACTTGAAATTTAATTTTATTTTGCCCTTATCGTGGTAGTCTCATTTATCCAACAGCCCACCTGATAGGTTTCTCCTATTGAATATCCATGAAAGAAAATTGTTTCATTGTCAGGAAAATAAACAGAATAAGTTTCAATAAGGCGGTTTGCTTCTGAATCGAGTGAAGGATCTACGCGTTTAGCCTCGTTGAACCTGTCAACTGCCACCCAGTATATGGTCCTCTGTTTAAATTCCTCTTCCTCATCTCCTGCAAAACAGTCTTCGGCGGTAAGATACAGACTGCCAATATGAAGATGTGCACGCCCGAGTTCCGGATTATTTTCGAGGGCTTGCATGGCATACTGACGGGATAACTGGGGATCGTCCCTTTCCTGGTTGGTTATGATTGCCAGTTCAAGATAATAATCGGCTTTGTTTTCCGGATCATCCTCAAGTTCAATTGCCTGCTCCAGGTATTCAATTACTTTATCATGTTCATTCAGTGTGCTGTACATGGACGAAAGATTGATCGCCGATTCTGCTGAAGGATCCAGTTCATGTATTCTTTCTGTGGTAGTCAGATACAATTCCGAATCGGTACATTCTGCATTTGACAGAAGTTCCTGCACATTATTCAGCAATTCCATGTCCTGCGGTGATTCTTCAACCTTTTCGCCAAATATGCTGATCAGCGCATCACAGTCCGCCGCCCCGCTGCCGGTAAAGAGTGTTTCAACAGATTCACGGGCAGTAAGAAGCTGGCTATCCTGAGATTTTTCCAGGGCATTGTCAAGCACCTCGGTAAGGTATGTGTATGTTTCAATTACTTTTTCATTTTCGATGAGTCCTGCACGGAACATTCCCATAGTCACATTCATATACGTAACCACCACTGCTGCTGAAGGTTTCTCTCCCGGATCTTCGGCGGTAAGCCTGATAGCTTCGGCCAGTGCTTCATAGCCCGGACCGGCCTCTTCAATGTTGTTGTTATGACGAAAATAAAAAATCCCCTTTCTTCCCAAAACATTGGCTGCATCATTGAAATATTCAATTCGCTGGTCAAACACCATCATTGCAGTATCCAGGTAGGCCTTTTTTTCCTCTTCCGTTTCTGCGTTTTCGATCATGTAACCCATGATATCGACACCATGAATATAGATGTTCCTTGTTGCGCGGGGAAAATCGTTAAACACTTCACGCCAATATGGTAAGGCATCTTCATAATTTTCCTGGTTGTGCCGGTCTGCATAAAGCGAAAGGTTCCTCAGGCACCTGATGCTGTCTTCCGGAGTATCCCCGAACCTGCCTTTCTGGTTTCCGCGCTGCCCCAAAACATCCGCCTGGGCAAAGATAAGTATGAATAAAGCCAGAACTCCTTTGATTGCTAAACTTTTCATTTTTTTTAATTATTGGATTAAACTTTCCGGAAATTCCTGACAAATATAAAAACTATCTTTAAAAAACATAAAAGGCTTCCGGTTATTTAAATTTATTCTGATAATATAACTAATTCTATCTTTAACTTTAACAAAAGCTGTGCCAAATAGGACCGTTGAAAATAGATCCATTAAAGCCTTATATAATCAAGACTTGCTAAGCAATATAATAAACAAATATAGAACTATCTGATTAGTTTTACAACAACCGGTACCGGGATCTGGTAAAATATTCAACCTTTATGATACTTCATTCCACAAAGCAAGATCAATTTCACATCAAGTGAACATTACAAAAAGAACTGGTAATTGCATGTGAAATTGACAAAAAGGGAAATAAACATTAAAGGTTTGGGTGCGATGTGATCAGGAATTATTATCTGTAATTTTCATATTTACCAGCTCGATCCTGGTTTTGCTCATCTTTACTATTTTAAACACAAAAGGATCAATGACAACTTTCTGGTTGATCTTGGGAATGCTTTCATGATGATATATTATAAAACCTGCCAGGGTTTCATAATCATCTTCCTTGGGAATGCCGAAATTGTATTTTTCGTTAAGATAGTCTATTTCAAACCGTCCCGAAAAGAGATATTCATTTTCTGTGAGCCTTTTTTCTTCAAGATCAATTGTATCGTGCTCATCCTCTATTTCACCGAATATCTCTTCCATGACATCTTCTATGGTGACCATTCCTGCTGTTCCCCCGAACTCATCAACAACCACTGCCACACTTTTCTTTTCCTTTATAAAAAGGCTCAGTAGTTTGTGAGCTACCATTGTTTCCGGCACAATGATTATGTGTTTGAGCATGGACCTTATATTCTCAGGATTTTTGAAAAAATCCTTTGAATTTATATAGCCTGTAATATTATCTATTGAATTTTTATAAATGAGTATCCGGGCATATCCGGTTTCAATAAAAGTTTGTTTAACCTCTTCAAGAGGGGTATCTATATCAAAAGCGATGATTTCGGGTCTTGGAATCATACACTCTCTTAATTTTACTGTTGAAAAATCAAGGGCGTTCTGAAACAGTTTAATGTCGTGTTTGAGATTATCTTCTTCTTTAAATTCGTTCTGGGTCTCCTTTATAAAATGGTCAAGATCAATTTTTCCGAATACATTCTTGTTATCATCGTTTGAAACATCTGTGCCAAAAACATATTTCATAAGTAGATTGCCTATCCATATAATGCTCTTACTTACAGGGTAGAACAGGATATAGAAAACCATAACCGGCAGGGAAAGGGTATTTAGAATAAGATTTGGCTTTAGTCTGAATATAGCTTTTGGTATGAATTCAGCTGTAATAAGGATTAATATAGTTGCTATTAAAGTTTGTAAAATAAAAACAGAAACTTCTGAACCTACAAACTTGCGTACATGAGGTTCAAGAATTATTGCCATGGTAATACCGTAAATGACAAGTGCAATATTATTCCCTACCAGCATGGTAGCAATATATTGACCCGGATTTTTTGTAAATACTGAAGTTATTTTTGATGTGAATGTTCCCTGTTTTTTTTCCAGTTCAAGCCTGAACTTGTTGGATGATAAAAAGGCGATTTCCATTCCGGAAAAAAAGGCCGAAAGCAACAGGCTTATCAGGATGATCATCAAAGCACTCATCTTTTATGGCTAGAATTTTTTTGATTTGCGCAGGTTTCTGCGGTAAAAATACATCATAAGGGAAAGAAGCGTAATTACAAAAAACATTATGCTGTCTCCGCTCTCTGGCTGGTACCAATTGTAGATGCCTGCCAGTAAGCTCAGGATTGCAAGAGTTAACCATACTATTTCGAGGATATGTGCCAGGTTCCGGTTCATCTCAGATTTTTAAATTTATAGTGGTTCAGGTAGTGTTCCAGTTGTAATGAAATTAATGCTGGTATGGTTATCAGATAAAGGTTTTTTTTGGGACAAGTTAAAAAATAAAAACAAAGTTAATCATTAACTGCCTCATTTTATTCATAAAGTGGCTTCATTCACTGACTAACCGGGTTGGAAATTATAAATACCATTGATAATCAGGGGATCTGTCCCGGGTAGTTTATTTTAGCTGTCAATTTCCGGAAGGAGTTTCTTCCTCAATATACAATGTTCCGGTAATCTTTTTTAATTTCCAGCGTGTAAAACTTTCATCTGCTTCAAATCCCTCTCCTGTAATGATCTCATCAGGACTGGTTATCTTTACAAAACTGTTTGAGTAAATTTGTTTATTCTTTTCATCCCAGAAAAGCTGCTCGGTATTGAGGATTTCTCCTTCTTTGTTTATAACCACTACGCTGTCTTTGGCTTCCCAAAGCTCTTTGTCGGCGTAATAAATCGCATAATTTGAACTAAGCTGGGATTCAATATCACCGTTCCTGTCAAAAAATTGCGCAAGTACTCCTAACGGAAATTCAGTATAGTTTTCAGTTTCCGTGGAGTAATTATGGATGCCGGGAGCGGTGATCTGCAATTGCAACCTGGCGGAGTCGGTATAATTAATTTCAGCATTTATCATGGATTGTGAAGGCATTAGGGTGTCTGCTGAAAAGGACTGGATCACCTCAATATCATTCTCACATGATACCATAAAAACCAGCATTATAAAAAACAGAAAACGACCTGAAAAAATGGATAGAGGTCCCTGTCCGTGTTGTAAATTATCCATAATTATTTAAATACATAAGAATATCAGTCATCAATTCTATCTCCCCGGATATATGTTTATAAAACTATTAAAAAGCATAAAACGGATCTATTCCAGAATATAATTAATCATATCTGCGCTGGAAAAACCAGTTGTCGTAGAGAGAAAGACTCAGGTTGAAGATTACATAATTTTCTCTGATCAGGTTAAGGTCCGTGGTGCCCCGGCGACCAATGTCCACTGAAAAGTCGAAGCTTGTCCGGCTGTTGCCATAAGGGAATCCAAAACCAAGGGTTATACCGTAATCTTTTAACTGGTGGCCCCTTAACTGAAGATAGGTATTCGTATAATGGAAACCAAGCCGGTATTGGATACGGTTCAGGTAATTCCTGAAATCGGTATGGTCGGGTATATATTGGGCTCCCATGCTAAAAGTGGAACTATTAACCAGCGAGTCCTGCTGCTGATCGAGGAAACTTGTTTCGGACCAGTTCTGAAAAGAATAATCCGCTCCTACCAGGAATTTATTGTTTCTGGCAAAAGATACACCAATTCCAATATTTGCAGGAAGTTCTATACTGCTTTCTGATCCTGTCAGGTGCTGTATTGTGTCTCTGACCTGACCTGATTCTGTGCTTAGCTGATTGATGATGAGCCAATCCTGACTGGTTCTCAGAGGTGTTTTGTTTTCATATATCACTCCCAGGGTATACCGGTAATTCTCCCTGATACTGCTTGAATACTGAAGGCCGTACCTGAAGTGTAAATCACCTACCATGGACCTGGATGTACTGTTAACAGAAAATTTATCATCGGCCATGGGAAACTGAAGTTCCCTGTTTTGATTAAGAGTACCAAAGAGATAGGATATATTTATTCCTGCAGAAATATTATTGGTAATGTTAACTGCATTGCCGAAAAAAAACTGGTTGATGCCACCTGATCCGTCATAATAATGCTCACTATCCTGGCTAAGGTCCACGTCAATTATGTTATAACCCATCTGGCTGTATGGAGTCAGTCCTATGTTTGTTTTCCACCAACGGGCTACAGGAAAGCCAATTGCGAGGTGACTAAGGGTGACATTATTTACATTATGACTGGCCTCATTGGTCGATAATTGCATTGTGTTACCTGTAATGCCTGTAGAGAATATAAAAGACATGGTATCCTGTGCAGAATTGGAAGCTGGATTAAGATAATTAATATGGTTCGGATCCCTCAATCCAAAACCTGTTCCTCCCAATGCCATGTTTCTGCCAAAAGGATTCTTGGCTATATCTCCAATCCCAAAACGGGAATAGGGAGAATATGTGTTGTTTTGTGCACTAATATCCGTCAACAGAAGAAATGCTGATAAGACCAGTATTATTGTATTAGTTTTCTTTGACATTGTATGTTAAAATTCTGTTTAATCCCGTGAATATTAAATTCGAATCCACAAAGATGGTGCTTTTTAGTTTTTTATCAAAGTAATTGGCATCGCCGCCGGTTAAAATTATTACCAGATCACTGAAGTCCTTTTTAAACAGCTCTATATATGAGTCCATTTCAAAAATAATTCCGTTTTGTACTCCTGCTGCAATTGCATCTTCGGTTCTTTTACCAAGAGCAGGGACTTTTGATCCCGGCTTCACAAGTGGCAGCTTCCCCGTATAATCATGCAGAGCCCTGAATCTCATTGACAGTCCCGGAGAGATATTGCCTCCGAGATATTGAGCGTTCTCATCAATAATATCATAAGTTATCGCTGTACCTGCGTCAATAACCAAAACGTTTCTCCCGGGATAATTATTGTTGGCACCGGCAACTGCAGCCAGCCTGTCCTTACCAAGAGTATCCCTGGTTTCGTAGAGATTTACAACAGGAATTGCAGTAAACTCATTAAATACAATGATATTCGGGAAATATTTTTTCAGGTTCCCGACAAGTTCAGTCTGTTGCGGTCTAACCGAACAAATAATAACGTCTTTGATATCAGGAAATTCTGCTGCAATATCTAGAATTTTACCAGGTCCCATTGCAGACCACTGATTTCTGTATATGATCTCCGGTCCGGCAAATACAGCAACTTTAACCTTGGAATTTCCAATATCAATACACAAGTTCATAACTTTGAGATATAATAAATTATAAAATTTTAACATGATTAACCCTTCAAACAGATTAATTATGCAGAGGCTATTGGTTCTTCAAATGTATTTAAATTATGCCTGATTTTTTATACCTTTGTGGAATGAAACGGTCGATTTATATTATATTTTAAACCTAAATAATATTTCAGTTATGAATAAGCGTTTTTTACTCCTTTCTTTAATTTTGGTTTTAACTGCCGGCGGACTTACCGCTCACGGACAATTATACAAAACCGGTGTAGGAGCGAGGCTTGGTTTTTTTAATGGGCTCACTGTAAAACATTTTCTGCAGGAAGGACGTGCAGCAGAAGGCATTCTCTCAACAAGGTGGAACGGTTTTATAATAACCGGTTTGTATGAATTTCAACAGGAGTTTCCAGATGTTAATAACCTGGAGTGGTTTTTTGGTGGCGGCGCCCATGTCGGATTCTGGCAATCCGGAAGATATCCCGACGGAGGCAATACTACAGCCAATGTTTTCGGATTAGATCTTATACTGGGAGTTGAATATACGTTTGATGAGTTTCCATTTTCTGCGGGACTGGACTGGAAACCTGCATTCAATGTGGTCGGAGATTCCAGTTGGTGGGGAGATGGAGTAGCTTTATCTATCAGATATACTTTCCGTTAAAGATTATTTGCCAGGTGATAAATTCCGGCTGCCACATCCGTGACGGCCGGGTACCCGGTTAATCTTTATCCTTCTCTTAATTAAAGAAATTGTAATCATAACGGTACATTACATTAAACTGGTAACTTGCATAATAGCATACCACACTGGTCATGTTGCCCTGATCATCCCATGAGTATTGTTTTGTTGAATAATCATCAACATTTTCATTATACCATGCTTCTTTTACCATTTTCCCCTCATCATCATATGTATAAAGATTGGTTACCGTTTCATTTCCCTCTCCGTCGGTTTTGATAACCTTCATTAACAAACCGTTATTATATAAATAGGAATTACTGTACTGCATCTTTCCCCCCTGATACCTTCTTTCATTGGTTTTCAACCCCTTCCGGTCGTAATCGTACTCATTTTTCTTCAGTAGATTATTTTTGTCATCATAATAAGCTTCTTCAATCAGGTCGCCTGTCTCATTGTGTTGTAACAATATGGTCTGGGAAACAGTATTATCAGGCAGAACTACAGATACTTTGGTTTCATTGCCAGAGTATGAGAAGACCCTTTTCTCCTTAAGTGTTCCCTGGGTATTATAATGTATCTCCTTTACCCTGCCATCGGGGTTAAGATGGTAAACATTCCTGTAATTTCCCAGTCCGTCAAAACCCCATTCAGCAATTTTATTACCATGCTGATCAAATCTGGCCATCTCACTGAAAGTTAATTTTTTGCTACGGCTGTCAAAAATCTTGTATTCGGTGCGGTTACCCATATTATCAAAACTGCTGGTGATTTTTCTGGATTCCTGTCCCCTTGCATTAAAGGTAGTTTCTTCAATCATATAACCATTCTCGTTATACCGCGCATTAAGGCTTATCGTACCGGTTTCTTTCGGCTTTTCCTGATCCCATGCATGGTTCCATTCTGTTATTCCGCTTATACGGTTTCCTCTTATGGAGTCTTCATCGAGCAAGGAAATATTGCTTTGTGCGACCACCATTCCACCCGGAACAATCAGCGCTAAACAAAATATAAGCAAATCCCTCATACCTGTATATAATTTTACATTTTACCTTTATATCCTGTTTAACTTATAAAAAAGGTTTTTTGTTTCATCCCTGAACAAAAATTTAAAAAAGATTTACTAAAAATCCGGCTATCAGTTATTCACTTTAAATATCCGGGATTCAAAACCTTTTAGTATCTCCAGTGCTTTTCCCACAGTATTAATATTCTGAATGCTAAGGGTAAGTTTATGCTTTTGTTCTTTCATCTTCATCTCTTTCTGCTTCTGAATAAAAGAAAGCATCTCTGCAAAAACAGGGGATTGGTAATAGGGGGATAACTGGTTTGATATAAAATGGATCAGCATTTTACCGCTTTTTAAAATGATTTTTTCAAATCCCAGTGATAAGGCAAGCCTTCTCAGTCTCACGACATCCAGTAATTCCTTTGTCTGAAAAGGTGGCGGACCAAACCTGTCGCTTATGTCAGTCTCAAATCTCTCCAGCGATGTCTCATCGGTTATATTGTCAAGGATCCTGTATAATTTTATGCGCTCAGCATTACCGGGTATATATTCTTCAGGAAACAGCAGTTCCATGTCGGTATCCACCTGGCATTCCCTTATGAAGGTCCGGGTTTCATGTTTGCCATCAGATTTTTCGGAGAATACATCTTTGAATTCCGTTTCTCTCAATTCCTGAACAGCTTCATCAAGGATCCTGTGATAAGTTTCAAAGCCTATGTCAGCTATAAATCCGCTCTGTTCACTTCCCAGGAGATTTCCAGCTCCCCTGATATCCAGATCCTGCATGGCTATATTAAAGCCGCTTCCCAGATCGGAAAAATCTTCAATGGCCTTCAGTCTTTGTCTGGCCTCCCTGGTCATTGTCTGAGGAGGCGGAGCCAGGAGATAACAAAAGGCCTTTTTATTGGATCTTCCCACCCGGCCCCTGAGCTGATGAAGATCACTTAGTCCGAAGTGATGAGCATTATTTATTATGATGGTATTGGCATTTGGTATATCGAGACCCGATTCAATTATTGTAGTAGCAATCAGAACATCGAATTCCCCGGAGATAAACCCAAGCATTATTTTTTCCAGCCTGCCGCCATCCATCTGTCCGTGCGCTATGGCAGTCCGCACTCCCGGGCAGGCCTTATTCACTATGCCTTCTATCTCTGCTATATTCTGAACCCTGTTATGAATATAGAAAATCTGCCCTCCTCTCTGGACCTCATATTCGATTGCCTCACGGATAATATCGGTATTGAAGCTGTGAAGTTCAGTAATTATGGGATGCCTGTTGGGAGGAGGCGTATTTATTATGGCGAGATCGCGCGCACCCATAAGTGAGAACTGGAGTGTACGGGGAATAGGAGTTGCTGTCAGGGTCAGTGTATCCACATTAAGCCTCATCTTTTTTAGCTTTTCTTTCACGCCAACCCCGAATTTCTGCTCTTCATCAATTACCAGCAGTCCCATATCCTTGAATTTTACATCCTTTCCAATAATCCGGTGGGTACCTATGATAATATCTATTTCTCCCGATGCCAATCCGGCAAGGATCTCTTTCTGTTTTCCAGGTGATCTCAATCTGCTTATATGTTCAACCTTAACCGGGAAATCCTTTAACCTTTCGCTAAAAGTATTGAAATGCTGCAACGCAAGGATTGTGGTGGGAACAAGCACAGCCACCTGTTTATTATCGGCTGCAGCCTTGAATGCCGCTCTTACTGCTACTTCTGTTTTTCCGAAACCAACATCTCCGCAAACAAGGATGTCCATTGGAACGGTTGATTCCATCTGCTCCTTTACCATGCCTGTAGCCTTGATCTGATCGGGAGTATCCTCATATATGAAAGAAGCCTCCAGTTCCCTCTGCATGTAGGAATCCGGAGAAAAGCCGAAGCCTCTCTCCATTTTTCTTTTTGCATACAGTGTTATCAGTTCCCTGGCTATATCTTTTACCTTGTTTTTTGTTCTTTGTTTGATCTTCTGCCAGGCACCGGTACCCAGTTTATATATTTTTGGAGGAATTCCATCCTTTCCCTTGTATTTTGAAATACGGTGCAGGGAATGAATGCTCACATAAAGAGTATCGCCGTCTTTGTAAACAAGTTTGAGGGCTTCCTGCGTCTTGCCATGCACATCAATCCGTTCCAGTCCCCCAAACTTCCCTATCCCATGATCAATATGAACCACATAATCACCTGGCCTCAGATCATGAAGGGTTTTTATTGATACCGACTCCTTTTTTTTAAAGCCTTCCCGTAACCGGAATTTGTGGTATCTCTCGAATATCTGGTGGTCCGTATAACATGATATTGAAAGATCATGGTCGGTAAACCCCTGGTACATTCCGCTCAAAACCGGCTGAAAAAGATCCGGACCGTAGATTTCGCTGAAAATTTCCTTTAATCTCTCAAACTGTTTCTCGTTCTCTGAAAATATATAGTTTGTGTATCCCTTATTAATATTTTCCGCCAGGTTTTCAGTGAGTAATTCAAAGTTTTTATTGAATGCAGGCTGGGGACTGGTACTGAATGCGATGGTATGGCTATCGGAGTAATAGGGAGATTGCCCGGATTCCAGGATACTGCAGGTCTCAATATCATTTATAAATTCATTCCGGTCGGTCAGGTACTGCGATTTATGTACTGTTTCTTCCCCGGCATATGTATCTGTATTATCATAAAGTTCCTGGATCCTGGCGGAAATCAGCTCCGGGTTGTTCACCCATATCAGGGTATTCTTGTCCATCATCGAAACAACAGATACCCTGCCGGAATGACCCGGACTTTTATCTTCACCACCGGCAGACCCACGGATATCCGGAATTATGGATACAGACTCCATCTGCTCTTCTGAAAGCTGCGACTCAATATCAAAAATCCTTATAGACTCCACCTCATTACCAAAGAAATCAATCCGGTAGGGCCGATCGCAGGAGTAAGAAAAAACATCAACAATACTTCCGCGGATGGCAAATTCGCCAGGCTCATAAACAAAATCCTTCTCAGTGAAGCCGTATTCATTAAGCATATCTACAAGGAAATCCCTGGAAATTGTCTCGCCTGTAATAAGTTGTATTTTGAGTTTTTCCAGTTCTGATCGCGGAATAACTTTTTCAGTTATCGCCTCCGGATAGGTCACGATCGCTGCCGGCATGGAGTTTCCTGCAAGACTTTCAAGTAATGCGGTACGCTGTACCATGCCTGACGGATCTTCCTGACTGGCATGAACGGTACGTTTAAAGGATGAAGGGAAAAAGAATAGTTTGTGACCGGGACAAAAACTTTCAAGATCATTGAAGAAATAGGCTGCCTCCTCTTTATCATTTAATATGCAGAGGTGGCTGAATTGCCTGTTCCTGATGATTGTTGCGGTGAGCATCGATGCAGAAGATCCCGAGAGCCCCTTCAGATGGCATCTGGCAGGTTGGGTATTGTCAATAGTTTCATATAATTTAACTGTCCCCGGGTGCTTGCTGTATAAATTTTTAAGCAGGTCTGACACTTTTGTTCTTTTAATGAATTAAATGATGGTTTACAAAACAGACAATCTTCTGTCCGGTTATTAAGGGGTGGTGCTGTGCAATTCTTTTTATGTTTGTTATTTACATTAGCTCCATATCAGCTTTCAGCCGGTTTATTTATGATGTGTTGACGTGCAATATATGCAGTTTGCAAAATTAATCAATTTAACTAATAAAAGAGAGGCTCCTTATTATCAGCTCCCACCTGCCTGATGATAGCTACTGTGCATGATCATCGTGACAATGATGCCATTAACAATCTGTTAATCAAAAGGCAAGATTAACTTCGCGTACTACGGATGTTACCAGACTATTCTCAAGATCACAATTTCCGATAAAGCTGCTATTTTTGCAATAATTAATCATTAAATCTATTTTATGATAGTTTACAAGTTTGGTGGCGCCTCGGTAAGTTCTGTCTCATCAATTGAAAAACTTGCAGGCATTGTCTCGGACTGCAACAATGACCTTGTAGTCGTTATCTCTGCTTTCGGAAAAACTACAAATGCCCTGGAAGAACTTTTGGCCCGGTGGTATGAAGGGAGTAATGAAAGATATATTATATATGACCAGTTAAAAAATTACCATCATGACATAATCAATCATTTGTTCACATCACCAAATCATCCGGTATATAATGAGTTTGCTGATTTGTTTTCTGCTCTCAGGACAAGACTTGATATAAGGCCTGCGGATAATTATGACTTTGAATACGACCAGTTGGTAAGTCTGGGTGAAATTATCTCAACAAAAATCATAAGCGCCTTTCTAAACAGCAGGAATATAGCCAACAGATGGATCGATGCCAGAGAATGGCTTTCCACGGACAACACTTTCCGGGAGGCTAATGTTGACTTTTCAGAGACACGTGCAAACTTGAGCCAACTGATCAGGGGAAATCCTTCTGTATGGATCACCCAGGGGTTTATAGGAGGAACGAAAAACGGATATACAACTACTCTGGGGAGGGAAGGCTCTGATTATACAGCCTCTGTCGTTGCAAATATACTGGATGCAGTCAGACTCACCGTCTGGAAGGATGTTCCGGGAATACTCACTGCCGATCCGGTATTTTTCCCCGAAGCCGAGAAGCTTGATCAATTGTCCTACCAGGAGGCCATAGAGCTATCATTTTACGGGGCAAAGGTAATCCATCCCAAAACTATCAAGCCATTACAAAACAGGAATATACCTCTTTTGGTGAAATCGTTTGTTGATCCCGGGGGATCGGGCACTCTGATACATGGAACTGGCTCTCCGGCTGACATAAAGCCCATCCTGATAATAAAAGAGGATCAGATGCTGGTATCACTCACGCCAAGGGACTTTTCTTTTGTCGTCGAGGATTACCTCAGCAGGATATTTGCCTTGTTTTTTAAATACCGTATGAAGGTTAACCTGATTCAGCATTCCGCAATCAGCTTTACAATATGTATGGATGATAAGGGACCATTTGTAGAGCAACTGCTGTCGGAAATGAGGTCGGACTTCAGGGTGCTTTATAATAAGGGCTTAGAGCTGATAACCATACGGCATTATACTTCAGCGGTTATAGAACGGTATACCGGAAAAAAGGTCGTGCTGGTTGAGCAACGCAGCCGGAGCACCGCCATGTTTGTTGTCAGATAGTACGGCCGAAGCACCTGATAATCTTATCCGCCATTACCCCGGCTAGCCTTCTGTTGGATTCGTGGGTCCAGCCTGCAATATGCGGGGTAAGAATAACTCTTGGATGCTCCAGAAGAAACTGGTAATCATCAGGAATTTCCCGCCTGTGCAGTTCTTCAAAGCTTGTTTTTTCATATTCAAGGACATCGAGGGCTGCACCTTTTACCTTCCCTGTTTTAAGGTTAAGAACCAGGCCGGATGTATCGATTATCTTTCCTCTGGCAACATTTACCAGAAAGATGTCTTTTTTGAAACGGCTCAAAAACTCATTATTAACCAGTTTGCTGGTTTCGGCGGTCAGCGGAACATTTATACTAAGTATATCAGAATCATTATACAGGTCGTCCATTACCGATTCTGTTACATACTGATCCGAATAATGGAATTTATACTTATCATATGCAATAATTTTTACATTGAAACCCGACAGGCACCTTGCAAAGCATTGTCCGGTATTACCGTAACCGATAATTCCGACTGTCTTCCCCATAATCTCAAGTCCCCTGTTAACCTCCCTGAACCACTGACCGTTTTTAACTTCGTTATTTGCCTTGCAGATATTGTTCAGCAATGCAAGTAACATCCCAACGGCATGTTCACCCGTTGCATCCCGGTGACCTTCAGGAGCATTAAAGCAGGCAATATTTTTTAACCTGGCATACTCCACATCTATATTTTCCAGTCCGGATCCTACTCTTCCTATGAACTTTAATTTTGAGGCTTTGGAAAGCAATTCCCGGTCCAGCCGGAATTTGCTCCTGATTATGATCCCGTCATAAAGGTGAATGTTCTTTTCTACGTGGCTAAGGGTAACCTCCGGCCTGTAGTCACATTCCAGTCCCGCATTGTTAAGTTTTTCAGGCAACAGCGGATGGGTTGAATCTACAAACAGAACCTTCAGAGTTTCGGAAACTTTGTCCATTATCATTTATATTATATTATTTCCTGTCAAAAAACGGGTTTTTTGATGTAGCGGACAAGGGTATTCCATAGGCGATGCGTATCTCAGTATCAAAAAATCCGAGTTCCATAGCAGCCTGTCCCGCGGTATACATTATCCTGTTATCAACCCTGTTATCCATGCAGACTGCAGCAGCAGATCCTATCGCTATACCCATATCCCCAGTGTTAAAGACGCATGGGACGCCGGGGTGTCTGTTTTTCTCATCACAACCCGAAAACCCGCACATACCGCATTTTTTAAGGCCGATGGACTTGATTCTTGTACCTATCAAAAAAACAACCGGCGAGTTGAGGATATTACCGCCATCTCTTTCAAAAAAGGGAACGTCATGTTCGCTGGCCATCTGACTCATTTTGTCAGCCAGTTTTTTAATTGACTCACCCTCGACTATTTTTATCTCGAATGTATCAATCCCCCTTGCTTTTGGCGCTGTCCTTGCAGCGACTGCCATCTTTGCTGCGACCTCTCTTAGAGAACCCTCTAATAGTTTTTTCTCATCTGTAAGGCTCATATATTTTCAGTTTAGTTTTACCATAAAAGCGGGTTTGTAGCCTTTTAAATTACCCGACAGGTCAAAAACCTCATAGCCGAGTGAAAGGGAATTGACTCTTTTCTCCATCCGGAGATTCTCCTTGTCAAAATACCATTCTTCTGAAAACTGTATCTTACCTATGTTTTCCCGTTTAAATTCAGGGTCATTTTCCAGATCCTTTATTGCATTTAACGTAAGCGGTTCTTCGGAAAGGTAATCATAGGGAATAAGTTCCTTTTGGTATATTGCATCAAATATTATATCTACAAGCCCCTCTCTTTTGAGATTCCTCAGGCACTCTTCAGTCCATTCGTCTCCCTCAACAGGGTTTTTCACAATGACATCATATATAACCGTGTCGGCAATAACCAACGCATTTGTGGAATCTCTTGGCACCGTTGGCTCCTTTTGTTCCGGAATATTCTCCCCGCAGCCGTAAAACAAAGTAACTGTTGCCATCATCACCGTGGCAATCAGCAATACCGGCATCTTACAGGAAATGGTTTTTAGATATTGCATAAAAACTATCTGTTGAATGTTAATTGGTTACTCCTGGGCTGCTCATCAAAAATGCCGTTTTCGTATACTACATGTCCGTTAACTATGGTATGTGTGACCTTTGAACGGAAAGTCTGACCTTCCATGGGCGACCATCCGCATTTATACAGGATATTGTCCCTGTTGACTGTCCACGATGCCTCCGGATCTACCAGCACCAGGTCTGCATAATAGCCTTCCCTGATAAATCCCCGTTCACTTATATTAAATAAAATGGCAGGAGCGTGGCACATTTTGTCCACAAGCTTTTCCATGGTTAACTTTTCCTGCCGGACAAGTTCCATCATCGCCACCAGTGAGTGTTGCACCATTGGTCCCCCGGAAGGCGCTTTAAAATATTTATTGGATTTTTCCTGTTCGGTATGAGGAGCATGATCGGTAGCAACCACATCTATAATTCCGTTGTTAACAGCCCTGAGCAAAGCCTCCCTGTCTTTTGCTGTTTTTATAGCGGGATTCCATTTTATCTTGGCGCCTAACTGCTCATAGTCAGACTGGTCAAACCAAAGGTGGTGAATACACGCCTCACAAGTAATATGTTTCTTATCAAGGGTTGTTCCTGAATCAAATAATGCAAGTTCTTTTTCAGTGCTGATGTGCAGCACATGAAGCCGGGTGCCATATTTTTTTGCCAGTCCAACAGCATAGGATGATGATTTAAAACAGGCGTCCTCACTCCTTATCTCGGGATGCTTTGAAAAAGGGATATCTTCACCAAATTTATTTTTATATGCCAGGGTATTGGCCTGTATGATGGATTCATCTTCACAGTGGACTGCAACGGGAATTTTCACCTTTGAGAAAACTGACCTGAGAGCATTATCATCATCCACCAGCATATTTCCTGTTGATGATCCCATAAATATTTTTATTCCACATACCTTCCGGGGATCGGCCTTCAACAATTCCTGGATGTTATCGTTTGTTGCCCCTAGAAAGAATGAATAATTGGCAAGGGAGGTTCTTGCCGCGATCCGGTTCTTTTCTTCGAGCAATGAAATTGTTGTTGTCGGGGGACTGGTATTGGGCATTTCCATGAAGGAAGTTATGCCACCGGCTACCGCAGCCCTTGATTCGGAAAATATATCGGCTTTAGAGGTAAGTCCCGGTTCTCTGAAATGAACCTGATCGTCAATAATCCCGGGCATCAGTATTTTCCCTTCAGCGTCTATTATCCGTAGAGAAGAATGGCCGGAAGGTACTTCTGAATTATTACCATAAATCTTTGTAATCCGGCCATTGCTGCACATGACATGACCTGTCTGAAAAACTCCTTCATTTACGATCCGTGCGTTTTTTATCAGTATTGTTTGCATTATTTCGGGATTGAAGAATGAATTTACTATTGGTGCGTTAGCAGATTATTAAGGATAATTCTTAAAAATACTTTTAAATTTCATAATGATCACACCCCATAATGCTTCATTGAATATTCCGCCTGTCATTTTGGATGTTCCTCGTTTCCTTTCGGTGAATATTATTGGGATTTCGACAATATTATAACCCATTTTCCATATCAAAAATTTCATTTCAATCTGAAAAGCATAACCCTTAAAGGATATTTTTTCCAGATCCAGGGTTTTCAGTACCTCTGTTTTGTAACATTTGAAACCGGCAGTTGTGTCTTTTATTTTCATCCCCGTGATCAGGCGTACATAGGAAGATGCAAAATATGACATAAGAATTCTGCCCAGTGGCCAGTTTACCACATTTACCCCCGTTACATATCTTGAGCCAATGGCAAGATCAGCACCCCCTTTTTCACAGGCTTTCTGCAGAGCAGGAAGATCAGCAGGATCATGCGAGAGATCGGCATCCATTTCAAAAACATAATCATATTTTCTTTCAATTGCCCAGTAGAATCCCTTGATATAAGCTGTTCCCAGTCCCAGTTTCCCGGGCCTGATAATGAGATGAAGCCTTTCTGGGTACATATTAACAAGTTTTTCCACTATCAGGGCGGTATCATCAGGTGAATTATCGTCAATAACCAGGATATGATATTGGTCGCTGATTGAAAATACTGACAGGATCAACTGCTCAATATTTTCTGATTCATTATAAGTTGGTATGATAATCAGGCTTTTATTCACTTAAATAAATTTAGTCATGAGCGGCGAAGATATTATAATTGATAATTATAAGAAAATTTGTTTCACACAATTTAGGTTAAATTGGTTACTTTAAAAACACTATTTAGATTTTTCAGGGAAAATATTAAAATTAAATTCTTGAATAGTAATAGATTGAGATTTTATGAGTTTTTTTCAGGTCTAATGACATTGTAAATATGAAAAATTAAATTATCTTTGCAGCCCCGATGTATACAGAGGGATTTGTTCTTTAAAT
>CAZFOO010000059.1:0-22966 GCA_964520585.1 uncultured Bacteroidales bacterium | reverse complement strand
TATTGAAAATAACAATAATGTTGATATTCTGGTGAGACAGATTGCAGGTGCAGTGGCAAGACGCATTATATGCTATGCAGATCCGGGTATGAAAGTCAGACAGGGAGAAGAACTTGGTTTCATCAGGTTTGGCTCAAGGGTGGATCTCTTTCTTCCGGCTGATGTTACAATTAAAGTCAGACCCGGCCAGAAAGTTACAGGTAAGGAGACTGTGATTGCTTCCTTTGGACCTCCTGTATCCTAAAAAAGTGTCTTTTTAATGAATTTTTTCAACTAATTAACATTTTATTAACATCCGGATACGTATATTTAATTTATATTTGATCCAAATAAATATAAATTAAATTTATCCGGTTATGAAAAAATTATTTGCTTCTCTTACCATTATTACTTTTATCGGGGTTTCATCATTTGCTTTTAATTCAATTGAAAAGGAGGATCCCGAAGTTTCAGAAAAGAAATCGGAATGTTCCACTGTTGCTGCCGAAAAGAGTGATTGTAGTTCTGCCGCAAAGGCTGTAATGGCAGAAGCTAGTGAAAAAGGATCGGGCTGTGAAGCAACCCAAAATGTTGTTCCTGCAGCAAAAGCTGAAAAAGTGTCGGACTGTGGAACAACCCAGAACACAGTTCATACTGCAAATCTAGAAAAGGCTGCAGATTGCAGTTCCTCAGACGGCGCTGAAAAGGCTGCCATAGCTGCAAATAAATCAGATTGCGGTTCGGCATGCGGAAACACTACAGCTACCCAAACTGCAGCTGCTGATAAAGAGTGCAGTAATACAAATGATAAAAAAACAAAGATTGCTGAGAATAAGTAAGAAGGTTTCGTTGTGCTCAATATTAAAGGCTCCCGTCAGGGAGCTTTTTTTTTGCACTGCATTTATTACTTTTGTGTTCTCAGCAGAAATAAAGTATTTAAGTTTTATTAATAAAAAAAGATCATGACCGATAACAAGATTCTTGATGTAAGCAATGATGTTAAATGGATTGGTATACTGGACTATGATATCGTGACCTTTGACATTGTGATGGAAACAGAATATGGCACAACCTATAATTCATATTTTATACACGCAGAAAAAAAGGCGGTTATTGAAACGACAAAGGCCCGTTTTTGGGATACCTGGCTTGAAAAGATAAAGGAAGTAACCGATCCTTCAGAGATTGAGTATATTATACTTAACCATACCGAACCGGACCATTCCGGGAACCTTGAAAATCTTTTGGAACTGGCTCCTGATGCTACTGTGGTGGGGAGCGGCAATGCACTCCGGTATCTTGAAGATATAGTTTCGCGACCTTTTAAAAGTCTGAAGGTAAAGGACGGTGATACTCTTGATCTCGGCAATAAGACTCTCAGGTTTATATCAGCTCCAAACCTGCACTGGCCGGATACTATGTATACATGGCTTGAAGAAGACAGGATCCTGTTTACATGCGATTCATTCGGTGCCCATTTTTGCACCCAGGAGATGTTTGATGATTTAGTTGATAATTATGATGATTCCTTTAAATATTATTTTGATGTAATCCTTAAACCTTACAGTAAGTTTATGCTTAAGGCAATAGAAAAGATCAGGCCACTGGATATATCGGTTATTGCCACGGGCCACGGTCCGATCCTTAGGTCAGGATGGAAGAAATATGTTGACAGGTCAGAGGAATATGCAAAGGAATATCTTGCCGGCTCAGCCGCGGGCAGTAAAAAAGTATTACTGACATATGTATCTGCCTATGGTTACACCAGGCAGATGGCGGAACATATTGCAGATGGAATAAGGGATGCGGACAGCAGCCTGGAGGTGGAACTGGCCGATATCGAAACTATGCCGCTGGGAGAACTTGACTCAAAACTTATTAGTTGCAGTGCCCTGATGGTAGGTTCACCTACCATAAATCAGAATACACTTCTCCCTGTTTACAAGCTTTTTTCCCTTTTAAATCCGCTTCGTGATAAAGGTAAGCTTGCAGCTTCCTTCGGTTCTTATGGATGGAGCGGAGAAGCCATAGGTATTATTGAAAGTAACCTCCGCAATCTTAAGTTAAAGATTGCAGATAACGGATTTGCAGGGAAATTTTATCCCCATGCGGAAAAAATTGACGAGCTTAGAGACTTTGGGAGAAAGTTTGGTGTGCAAATGAAAGAAATGTCAGCTTGAAATCATGATAAGTAAGGAGGAAAGAGACTTTTTAAGAGAAAAGATAGTCGAAGATATTAAGTTACTCAAAAAACGGATAGAGGAAACCGAGGGATTCAGTGATCCGGTGGCTCCCGATAATGCGATCGGACGCATTTCACGTATGGATGCCATTAACAATAAAAGTATTTTTGATGCCAGTCTGCGTAACAGCATAAACAGACTTAAATTGCTCGAAGCAGCCATGAATTGTATTGATGACAGCGAATATGGAATTTGTAGAAAATGTCATCAGCCGGTATCTGTCGACAGATTAAAGGTGAGACCTGAAATATTATTTTGTGCTTCCTGTATGTGAAAGGAGTTTTACAAGCAGTGGACATGAGCATCAGTAATGCACTTTAGTAAAGTGCTAAGGCATGGGGACCAATGTTGCAACGGGGACTTCTGCTGTGGACGGGTCTTTTTACATGAAAAAGATCGCAACACCGGTTATAGCAATAACTGCTCCAATGATTTCCCGTGGAGTTATTTTTTCCTTGAACATCATTATTGAAAATGGAATTATCAGCACCGGCACTATACTCATAATGGTTGCTGCAATACCCGATGAGGTATATTTCACTGCCAGCAGGGAAAAAGAAACTCCAAGGAAAGGGCCAAAAAAAGCACCTATGCTGAGGCTGGTCATTGCCGGTTTGTTTTTAAGGGCGGGAACTAACCTTGACCAGCGTCCAAGTAAAGTATAGATCATTGTAAAGCCAAAAAATCCAGTGATAACACGAATTTGGGTAGCGGCGAAGACATCGTATCCTTCCATGCCATATTTGCTAAGAACCAGTCCGGTGGCTTGTCCGGCAGCACCTCCGAAAGCAAGCAATAATCCTGCTACCGGGTAGTTAAACCGGAGACTGTGTCTTTTTGGTTTCTTCTCAGGGTATCCCGGCGGTACAGGAGGGAGGTTATCTTTTCGCCTTGTGAGAATGACCAGAGCAATCCCCGCGAAAGTAACGGCCATTCCTGCCAGGCCTTTTGGCGACATAGTTTCTCCCATTATCATCCATCCCACTATTGCGGCTATAGGCGGGGCTAATGACATTATAAGCATCGATATACGTGCCCCCACAACTATATATGCCCTGAAAAGGAAAAGATCACCCAGAACGAATCCAACCATACCCGACAGTGACAACCATATCCAGTTATGTGTGCTGGCGCCTGCAGGAAAAAACTGTCCTCTGCTGAAATAGGTAAGTATTCCCAAAAATATAAAAGCCATAAAAAGCCTGACCAGATTTACAGTGATCGACCCTATCTTTTTACCGGCCGATTCAAATGCCAGGGCCGTGAAAGTCCAGAATATCGCTGCCATTAGCGCAGCAAGTTCACCTGCGTGTGATTGTAACATATTCTTATTTTGATTCCGGCCACGAAGATAATCAAAGCAATTGATATAGGAACTGTCAACATAGTTGCGAATTTATCCGGCTATGTCTTTTATTATCGTCAAAATCATTATTTTTGTCTGACTAGCATTATATATCATCTTGATAATAATATATTCTAATTACTGGTTTGATCTTTGAACCAGATAAAACAGGAAATATTGAACCGTGAACCGGAGTCAAAAGAGGGAGCAGGAAAATATATTCTTATTGTTCTTGGAGCAATAGTACTGCTTTTGATCTTGTGGTACCTGAGGACTATTATTTTCTTCCTGTTGATCAGTTTTGTGCTTTCACTCATAGGCAGGCCCGTGGTTGACCTGCTTGACAGGCTGAGGTATAAAAAAATCAGGGTGCCGAGGGGAATCAGTGCACTTGTTGGCTTGTTATTGCTATGGGGAGGGGTGCTATTGTTTTTCAGGGTATTTGTACCTATTATAGCTTTTCAGGCCCGGGAACTTGCCGGTGTTAATCCGGATGTGGTTATCGGAAATCTTAATGAACCCATTCAGCAACTGGAAACTCTTATGCAAAGACTTGAGCTGGATGTTTTCAGGGACCTTAACATCACCGGATTTATTTCTGATAAGCTCAATTCAGTTCTTAACATTAACTTTTTTACCAGTATTTTCAGTTCAGTTGCGACCATTCTCGGTAATTTTGTTATTGCTGCCTTTTCAATTTCATTCATGACTTTTTTCTTTCTTAAGGATGACAGACTTTTTCTTGAAGGTATACTGATCTTTGTTCCAACCCAACATGAACGTGCAGTAAGGCATGTTATGTCATCAATAAGATATCTGCTGATGCGTTATTTTATAGGTATAATATTGCAGATCACACTTATTATTATACTAATTACTATAGGAATGCTGATAGCGGGGATTAAGTTTAACAGTGCACTGGTCATCGGATTACTGGTTGGGGTTTTTAACGTGATTCCATATATCGGACCGGTTATCGGTGCGACTCTGGGAATATTTATCGGAGTGTTCACTCATATTGAGCTTTCATTTTATAATGAGATGTTTCCATTGCTAATGTATATGTTAGTGGTATTTGTATGTGTTCAGCTAATTGATAATATTGTTTTTCAACCCCTGATTTATTCCAGCAGTGTTCATGCACACCCTCTTGAAATTTTTATAGTACTTATGATAGGAGGGAGTGCTGCCGGTATCATTGGGATGTTCCTGGCAATTCCGTCTTATACTGTTATCCGGGTTATTGCAAAGGAATTTTTTAATAATTTTAAACTTGTTAAACGACTGACTGAAAAGATTTAATTAACCTGATTTGTACATATGAATAATTACTTCCGCCTGCTTATTGTTTTGTTCTGTTTTTATCCCGGACTCTCAGTTCATGCCCAGATAGATTCGGTTTCATTTGATCATAAATTAGATGATTTGTCATCTTACCGGGTAATTTTTGAAAGTTTTTATTATTCCGGATCGCTCAGCCCCGAATTTTTTACGCAGGAGGACACTGAGCAATATGATTTCATGTGGGATTTCGGCGATGGTAATACCGGCGATCTTCCTGTGATGGTCCATAGTTATGAGGCTCCTGGCATTTATGAGGTAACTTTCACCGTAACCGCTATCTCCGACCCGCTTACCACCTTCTCTGCCGTTAAGCAGGTGCTTGTTGACGATACTTTTGAGGTGCCAAATGTATTTACTCCCGATGGTGACGGAATAAATGATGTTTTTATAGTTAAGTCCAACGGGGTTACGCCCCTTACCATTACAATATTCGACCGTGGGGGAAGCATTGTTTACAAACATACAGCCCCCGTTATTAACTGGGATGGAAGAACAGCAGGTGGAACCCTGGTGAACCCCGGAGTTTATTATTATGTGATTACTTCCTCAGAACCTTTGTTAAACCGTAACGGTTTTTTTCATATTTATTATAATCACTAGGGACTTACCTGCTGATTTCTGAAAAGAATAATAGGATTTTAGCATAGTTTAATAGAAGCATATACACACATGTATATTAATTCTTATTCTAAATTACCCGGAAAGTTAATGTTAGGGTAGAATCATACCTTTTTTATTTCATATATTTAGCCTCAAATATTTTTCATTACTGGACAATAATTTGGTTCAGGAGATGGAACTATTGTCTGGGTATTTTTAATCATAATTATCGAGATGCAAAATCAAGGTAATGTCTTTCTGCGAGCATTCAAAACACTGGTTGTGGCCGGTATGTTTATAGTTTTTAGTCTTAGCCTTCTGTCATTTGATGAATCTTCCATGCAGGAAAGTTTGGATGGGGAACGGTCGTCCGGAGTTGTATCCAGCAGGGAGGTTGATCTGGGAGAACGATTGTTTAAGGGGTTGATACCCGCCGGTCCGGATGCGGCCTCGTGTGTCTCATGTCATAATGTTCATGATATTGATACTTTTAACTGGAATCCTTCGGCATATGAAATAGCTCTTTTATATGACGAGAGAGATGCAGATGATCTTAAGAATGTTGTTTTGGAACCTTCCACAGAGAAAATGACAGAGGTTCATCAGGGGTATGAACTGACCGACCAACAGTTTTTATATATTAAGGCATGGATGGATGAAGTCGCAGAAGAAGGAATTAAGAGCCGGCCCGTTATCACGAACCTGTTGCTCTTTATATTGTTGCTCTTTGTTTTTATTGCTGCATTGAGCGACCTTGTAATTTTCAGAAAGGTGCCTTACAGGATTGTTCACCTGGTTGTTATTCTCGGTGCCGGACTGTTTATGCTGAAAACCATCGCTCATGAAGCCGTTGCTCTTGGTCGCTCACAGTATTATGAACCTGATCAGCCAATTAAGTTCTCGCACAAGGTTCATGCCCATGATAATCAAACTGACTGTCTTTATTGCCATTCTGTAGCTGAATATTCCCACCAGGCTGGCATTCCTGCCGTTTCACAATGCATGAACTGCCATATAATTGTCCGTGAAGGAACTTATTCAGGCCGCTTTGAGATCAACAAGCTTGTTAATGCATATGAAAACGAAATGCCTGTGGAGTGGATCAAGGTCCACGATCTACCGGATCATGTATTTTTCAGTCATTCTCAACATATTGGTTCAGCCGGACTGGATTGTGCGGAGTGTCACGGAGATGTTGAGCAAATGGACAGGTTGATGCAGGCCGAAGATCTTTCTATGGGCTGGTGTCTTGACTGTCACCGAAGTACAGGGGTGGATATTCTTAATAATGAGTTTTATTCACTTTATGAGAAATTGAGGGAAGATGTAAGAGAAGGGCGGATTGATATTGCCACCGCAAGGGAGACCGGAGGCACAGATTGCATGAAATGTCATTATTAAAGAGATGAAAAAAAAATACTGGAAAAGTATGGAGGAGTTGGCAAACAATTCCTCAAATGATTATCTGGAAGATCATGATCATGTTAATAAAAGCGGTGTGCAGGATCTTTTGCAGGAGGCATCAAATGATACATTTTCTTCGCGAAGGGATTTTTTGAAGTTTTTCGGGTTCAGTATTGCATCTTCAGCATTAATTGCCGGATGTGAACAGCCTGTAAACAAGGCTATCCCATATCTTTTTAAACCAGAGGAAGTAATTCCGGGGAAGTCGAATTACTATGCCAGCACCTTTTTTGACGGCGATGATTTTAGCAGCATCCTCGTTAAGGTTCGCGATGGCCGCCCCATAAAAATAGAGGGCAATGATCTGGCCGGTGAAGGAACATCTTCACGTATGCAGGCTTCGGTCCTCGAACTTTATGATACCTCACGTTTGTCTCAACCGGTGGAAGGAAGTAACAATATTACCTGGGAAGAAGCAGATCAACGCATCGCCGAAGGATTGAATTCTCTCTCCCGCTCGGGCAAAAAAACTGTTATACTTACGGGAACGGTAATTAGTCCTTCTACTCGTCAGATCATCAGTGAATTTGTGGACTATTATCCGGGAATGGAGTGGATTCAGTATGATCCTTTGTCATTTTCTGCTATGCTGGAAGCAAACAGCGCTTTTTTCAAACGCAGGGTGATACCGTCCATCTATTTTGACAAAGCAGAGCTGATAGTCAGTTTTGGTGCGGATTTTCTTGGAACATGGCTGATGCCGGTGAGATTTGCCCGTCAGTATGCTGAGGGGAGGCGTGTTAACGGGGATAATCCCTCGATGTCAAGACATGTACACTTTGAAAGCAGCCTTTCACTTACGGGTGCCAATGCTGATGAACGAATACCCGTCAGGACGGATCAGCTTCATAATATCCTGGTATATCTTTACGAAAAGCTCAGGGGGAATAATCCTGCTTCTTTACCAGGTTATGAGAATGTTGTCGACGAACTTGCGGATCAGCTGAAAGAAAAAGCCGGCCGTTCCATTATTGTGTGCGGTTATAATGATAAGACTTTACAGGAGCTTGTTAATGGTATAAACTTACTGCTCGGCAATTACGGTCAAACACTTGATATTAACCGCCCTGTTTACCTTCGCAGTGGAAATGATGCTGCCATGCATAATCTCACGCAGGAGATGAACAGAGGGGAAATTGGTGCACTTTTAATACATAATGTTAATCCTGTCTATGATCTTCCGGACGGAGAAGACTTCGCCAGGGGACTTGAAAAGGTTGAGTTGAAAGTTTCAATGGCAATGGCACAGGATGAAACTTCAGTCTTATGTGATTTTGTTTGCCCTGATCATCATTATCTTGAATCATGGGGTGATGCCGAACCTGTAAGAGGTTATTACAGCCTGCAGCAACCGGTTATACGCCCTTTGGGCAATACAAGACAGTTGCAGGACAATCTGCTTTTGTGGTCGGGAGAAGCGACTGGGTATCACGATTATTTGAAAAATTTCTGGGAAAACAACATTTTTCCCCTGACCGGAGTTTCTGCGAGTTTTGTGGATTTCTGGAATGACTGTCTTCAGAAAGGAATTTTGGAACTTCCTTATATTGATGAACCACAACCATCTGTTAGTCAGCAGTCCATTAGCGACCTGCTTTCCGGTTTGCCGGCGGCACCTGAGAATGACGGCATGTTGGTGATGGAAATATGTCAGAATATAGCTATTGGCAGCGGGAGACATGCAAATAATCCATGGCTTCAGGAACTTCCTGATCCTGTATCAAAAATTTGCTGGGACAATTATCTGGCTGTTTCTCCTTCCGATGCCCGGTCGTTGTTCCTTAGCAGCGGCGATGTCGTCCTTTTAAACAATAAACTCCGGATACCTGTACTGGTTCAACCTGGCCAGGCTTCGGGAACTGTTTCTGCTGCTATGGGATACGGACGCCGTGTATCCGGGAAAGTTGCCCGGGGAGTCGGGGTGAATGTCATGCCTTTGGGCAGTTACCGGGACGGGTACATACAATACGGATTTTCTGTTTCCTCAATTGAGAAAACCGGCGAAGAACATAAATTGGCTCATACACAGACTCATCATTCCATGGAAGGAAGAGCTATTGTGCGCGAAGCCAGTCTCCGGGAATACAGGAACAACCCTTATGCCGGCAATGAAATGCGGAAAAAAGTTCTTGATCATAAGTACACCCTTTACGACGAAGTTGAACATACAGGCCTGCATTGGGCCATGTCGATAGATCTTAATGCCTGTACAGGATGCAGTGCATGTGCTACAGCTTGTCAGGCTGAAAATAATATTCCTGTCATTGGTAAGGATGAGGTATATCGCAGGAGGATAATGCACTGGATAAGAATAGACCGCTATTATTCAGGAGAAAGTGACAATCCTTCGGTGCATTTTATGCCGGTTATGTGTCAGCATTGTGATAACGCCCCGTGCGAAAATGTTTGTCCGGTAGCTGCCACCAATCACAGCGATGAAGGTCTGAACCAAATGGCCTATGTCAGATGTATTGGTACTAAGTATTGCATAAACAACTGCCCGTATAAGGTCCGACGCTTTAACTGGTTTAATTACACAGGGAGTGACGATTTCGATTTTCATATGAACAATGAAAAGGGGCGTCTTGTGCTGAATCCTGATGTGACCGTAAGGGAGAGAGGGATAGTTGAAAAATGTTCGTTTTGTATACAACGTATCCAGGAGGCAAAGATAAAGGCAAAAGCAGAAAACAGGGTTTTAGGCGAAGATGAGATTACCCCGGCATGTGCCCAGGCTTGTCCTTCCAAAGCAATTGTCTTTGGAAATATAGCTGATAAGAACAGTCGTATATATAAGCTCTTCAGGGAGAAGCGTAATTACCACCTGCTGGAAGAGTTGCATACTTTGCCTTCTGTTGGGTATCTCACCAGAATTAAGAATAAATAAAGCTGATGGATATGTACAATACAGCAATCCGCCCCGCCCTTGTCAGAGGGAACAAGTCTTACAGACAGGTTACCAGTGATATTGCCGGTCCGGCGGAAAAAAAACCTGCCAAATGGTGGTACGTGGCCATGACTGTATCGACCGCAGCATTGTTCGTGGGATTATGGTCTTTTTATGTTACAATCTCAGAAGGGCTCGGTACCTGGGGACTTAATAATTCGTTTGCCTGGGGATGGGATATTATCAATTTTGTGTGGTGGATCGGAATAGGTCATGCAGGGACTGCTTTCACCATTTTTCTGATTGTTTTTCGAGCAAAATGGACCGCCTCGATAAACCGGGCCGCCGAAGCCATGACGGTATTTGCTGTAATGTGTGCCGGACTTTTTCCTGCTCTTCATCTGGGCCGTATATGGCTTATTTTTTATATTTTACCCTATCCCAACACGAGAGGGCCTCTTTGGGTCAATTATAATTCACCCCTTTTCTGGGATGTTCTGGCAATTACCACTTACCTTCTTCTTTCAATAACTCTCTGGTATTTTGGGATGATACCTGATCTTGCTACCATGAGGGACCGTGCCGCATCAAAACTTAAAAAGAATATATACGGATTTTTCAGCATGGGCTGGGTGGGTTCTGTTAAGAACTGGATGCGTTACGAAGCTTTGGCCAAATTGCTTGGGGGACTTGCGGCTCCTCTTGTAGTTTCCGTTCATACAATTGTAGCTCTCGACTTTGCAGTTTCTGTTATACCGGGCTGGCATACCACAATCTTACCTCCTTACTTTTTTGTAGGTGCCATTTTTTCTGGTTTTGCGATGGTGCTGACCATTATGATTCTTATCAGAAAGACTTTTGCACTTACCGACTTCATCACCCGTTCTCACCTTGATTCAATATGCCGGGTGCTGATTTTTGGTAGTATGGTGCTTGGGCTTGCCTATTTGACAGAGCTTTTTATTGCATGGTATTCAGGCAGCGAATATGAGTTTTTTACTTTTTTTAAATCGCGGGCTACCGGAAAGTATTCTGTTGCTTTCTGGATAATGGTTGTGTGTAATGCCATAATTCCCCAGCTGTTATGGTTCAAAAACATCAGGAGCAGTCTGAACTGGATGCTTGCAATATCGATTATCATAAATATCGGTATGTGGTATGAAAGGTTTGTCATACTGGTTTCTTCCCTTGGACAGGATTATCTGCCCTCAAGCTGGGTGGATTATTCTCCCACGATTATTGATATTGGCATATATATTGGCACGTTTGGGATATTTGCCAGTGGCATGTTGTTGTTCATACGTTTTATTCCTATTATCGCCATTTCCGAAGTAAAGGGACTTGCCGGCACCGGAAAGGCGAAACATAAATCTAATGTATCATGAAAAGAAAGGATATTATCGCCGTATTTGACAATGACAGGTCGCTGGTCGCAGCCATAAAAAGGCTTATGGATAATAAGATCCCGGTGGCAGATGCACATACACCATTCCCTGTGCATGATGTGTTGAAACTTCTGGGCAGGGAAAGCCGGTTGCCATACTTTTCTGTTTTTGCCGGGATCTGTACAGTTATTCTTGTGTTTGCATTTCTTTATTATACCGCAGTAATTGATTATCCTCTCATATATGGTGGTAAACCTCCTTTCTCCTTTCCTTCATTCGTGGTTATAATATACCTGCTTACCATTCTTCTAACTTTTATTTTTACTGTGCTTGTTTTCCAGGTGCGTTCAGGTCTTTATCCCGGAAAAGAAGCAGAATTGGCATTTTCAGGATCGACCGACGACAAATTTGTTATATTACTTGGTGGCGAAGATGCTCTTAGCGATGAGATGAAAGGTATGGCTAGCTCAATACTTGAGGAAAGCGGGGCTGTTGAAATAATTGACTGAATAGAACATAAAATTCTTTATATGCGAATACAATTCAATATTATTTCAGGTGAAAAGTGGGCTGGCAAAAAAACTGTTTTAGTGATGCTCTTGTTTGCAGGATTAATATCTGCCTGCGACCATGGACATGATGAGCCCGGATATGATTACTTTCCCGATATGGTTTATTCTCCTGCATACCAGACCTGGTCTGAGAATTCGATTTTTGAAGATGGGAAAACTATGCAAACGCCGGTAGATGGCACCATATCCAGGAATATGATCCCTTTTCAGTATGAAAAGACCGAAGAAGATGGGGAGCGTGCCGGCCGCGAATTGTTGAATCCGCTGACTCCAACAGCAGAAAACATAGAAAGGGGGGAGAAAGTTTATTCGGTTTTTTGCATGAACTGCCATGGAGAGAAAGGGGACGGATCCGGTCATTTATTCACTTCCGGCAGATATCTCGTTCCACCTGCATCACTGGTTGAAGAAAGAGTAATAAATCAACCTGACGGCAAAATATACCATACTATTTCAGTGGGTTACGGTGTAATGGCAGAACATGCGTCACTTATTCTTCCGGCCGACAGGTGGAAAGCAATTCTATATATCAGGCAAGAGTTGCAGTCACCTGCTGAATGATTTATTTTAACGGTAGATTAATCAATTAATATATTCTCCGATGCAAGAAAACTTCAATGTTTCCCGAAAAGTAAGCATTCTGGCATGGTTACTTATTATACTGGGTGTGGTGGCCCTGATCACCGGCTTTGTTTTTGATCCTGCGAGAGCGTGGACCAGCATCCTGATCAATAATTTCTATTTTTTATCCTTAGCGCTGGGAGCGCTGTTTTTTATAGCCATACAATATGTTACCGAGTCAGGCTGGTCGGCCATGTTCAAGCGTGTCCCCGGGGCAATGGCTTTTTTTATACCTGTAGCATTCATTATAATGCTGGCATTATTTGGAGGCATGCAGCACATATATGAATGGGCAGAATCAGGTATAGCAGAACGGGATGAGCTTATAGCACATAAATTACCATATCTTAATATCCCGTTTTTTTATATCAGGGTAGTGGTGCTTTTCGGGTTATGGATAGTGCTTTTATTCACCATGAGAAGGCTGTCTTTGCGTGAGGATAATGCCGAAGATGATGAAGGCAGAATTAAATGGTTCAATAAAAATAAGCATTACTCACGGATATTTATTTTTGTATTTGCCTTAACTTTTTCTGTGGCTGCCTTTGACTGGATAATGTCAGTCGATTCTCACTGGTTCAGTGCATTGTTCGGGATCCGTGCCATTATATCATCCCTGTATTATGCTGTGGCCGTAATCATTTTAATTATTACCGGTCTGAGCCGTTACGGTTATTTTGAAAATATGAACCGTTATCATATGAATGACTTTGCACGTTACATGTTCAGACTAAGTATTGTATGGGGCTATTTATGGTTTATGCAGTATCTGATAATTTGGTATGCAAATATTCCTGAAACCACTTTTTATTATGTCTACAGGGTTAATGAACCCTATACCGGATTGTTCTATATAAACCTGATTATAAACTGGCTTATCCCGTTTATTGTTCTTATGCCTGATGGTTTTGCCCGCAAAAAGCAGGTACTTGTGCCGGTTAGCATTTTACTTCTTGCCGGCTTTTATATAAGCTTGTTTTTGCAGGTAGTCCCCGGAAGTACAGGAATCCCTGCACCCGGGTTTATTGAACTGGGTAGTTTTGCCGGTTTTGCCGGAGGGTTCATGCTTGTGGTTATGCGAAGCCTCTCAGCAGCACCCCTTGTCCCCCAGAATCATCCATATTTAAAGGAAAGCATTGAGCATCATCTTTAATCCTTTCGGAATTCCAATTAGATTATCTGCAAGGAAACGCCATATCCCTTATTCCAGAGGGCTCTGGCTATTCACCCTGTAGCCGGCTGACACAATTCCCGATTCCAGTTCTTCAGGTGTTACCTGACTCCCGTCGAACTGAACGGTTGTTTCGCCTGTTTCATGCGAAGCCTGTACCTCAACTACACCGGCCATGCTTTCAAGCGAACGTATTACGGTATTTTCACAACCTGTACAGGTCATGCCTTCTACATTAAAGTTTTTAGAGACCAGGTTTTCCGGTGCTATCTGCACATCCTGTTTTTTGTCCTCTGAAGTTTCATCACCGGATCCGGTCGTGCTTTGACATGCCTGAAATACCGAAATAATTAGCAGTAAGGTTAGTATCTGTTTCATTGTTGTTATAATCAATTAATTAATAATATATATATATTATAAGGTAATTATGAATATATAACACTTTTTTTCTTTAAATGTTCATTAATTTTTATTCAGGTAAACAGGCTATCCTGAAACAGGGTTAGATTGTAAGTGAATCTGTTGCCAGCAGTAACATTATTAGTAGATAAAAAAAATTCAGTGCAGCAAAAGGCAATTTGTAATCAGAATCATTTTTTTGCATTAGACCATGGTATATTAAGGAGCCAATCAGTAAAAGTGAACCGGCAAACCAGGCGGCAACTGCAGCAGGATGTGAAATGAGTCCACGCAACAGAAGAATTGCCGACGCAGCTAAAGTGGCCAGTATCCATGTATTGCTTATGCGTTTTATCTGATCAGTGGTAAAGATTGCAGTAATGCTTGGCAACCCTGCCTCTTCATACTGACGGCCATACTTTAAAAGCAAAAGCCAGAAATGCGGTATCTGCCCGGTAATAAAAAAAAGTACAATTATGATAATATCCGGGTCGAGCCAGTATCCTCCTGCCGCCACCCAACCTATTAGAGGTGGGATTCCGCCCGTGAGCGAGCCCGGAACTACTGCGAATGCCGTTACTTTTTTCAGGGGAGTGTAGACAGCGTTGTACCAGAAAAAATTAAATAGTCCGAGAGACAGCACCAGTGGCGGAAAATTATGAATGAGGATAACAGACCCTGCTATCAACATGCATAAGGAAAAAATAACTGTAAATGTGGACGAAACTTTTCCTGAAGGGATCGGTCTGTCACTCGTTCGTTCCATCCGGGCATCAGTCATTCTTTCCTGGTAATGATTAAATGCAGATGATCCACCGGCCAGCATAAATATTCCTGTCAAAAGGGGGATTAACTCGACTTGGGGCGACCCTTTAAATACCAGAAACCCGGTAAACGTGGTAGCCGTGACGGCAAGAGATATGCGGATCTTGGAAAGGGCCAGAACTATCCTGACCGATTCTCCTATATTTAGAACACTGGTCATCCCTTTAAATCCGGTTGCTCATTTTGCCTGATTATTTTTGTAGTAATGACCGGTTAAATAAATTGTTCATTCAGCCGGGTATTTTCTAAACCTGTGTTTCGCTGATAAACATAAGCGTCCGGGTTATTTAACGCCGGACACTTAAGGAATAATTTCGGAGAAGCCCCATTATTATGGGGTTATTCCATTGTTTTAAGATATTCTATGATATCCTGAATTCCCTGCTCATCAATCAGGTTCCGGTATGACAGCATCAGTCCCCTGCTGTAACCCACTACACGATCTGCATCTGGTTCATATATGGAACGTCTGATATACTCATCATCGGCAACTATCTCTCTTTCAGTGCCATCGGTAATAACTGTTCGGGTTGCGCCATACAGTCCCCGAAAAGTAGGACCGACCAGTTCAGTGCCATCTGTTGAGTGACAGGCACCACATCCGTTCATCCGGACTATCTGTCTTCCCGCCGCCGCCGGATCTTCAGTGTCTGCTGCGATTACCTGGGTGGTATCTGCGAGCCATTCCTCGAAATCATATTCAGGCATTACCACTACAGCCGTAGTCATAAATGCATGCTGTAAGCCGCAGTATTCGGCACAAAAAAGGTCATAAGTGCCTGGCTCTCCTGCCTCAAACCAAAGAAAGCTTTCTTTTCCCGGAACCATGTCCTGCTTTATCCTGAAAGCCGGAATATAAAGACTGTGCAGTACATCCTGAGCTATCAGATCTACTTTTACGGGTTGATCCTGGGGAACAAAAAGGGTATCGGTCATCCGGCCGTTTTCATATTCAAACAGCCAGCTCCACATCCTGGCATAACTTTTAATTACCATGGCATCTTCCGGAGGTTCCTGCAAAGGCCTCCATCCTGTCCAGCCAAACTGGAACATGGTCAGCACCAGTGCAACTGGAATAGCTGTCCATATCAGTTCGAGTGTTACACTTCCTTTTATCTGAGTGGCAACCGGATTCTTCTTCCTGTTATACCTGAAAATAAAATAGATCATGGTAAGTGTTATGCCGACTACAAAAAATACGGTTACCCAGAAGATAAGCATGAAAGAGGACTCGAATCCCGATACGAAGTTTGAAATATCCCTTGTTTCTGAAATCATAATGAATGAATTATCTGAATAAGTAATCCAAAAATGTTACAACAATTATGCTTATTATAGAAAAAATGACAAACCCGAGCATTATTGAGTAGATGATATTGTCAAATTTCAGATGCATAAAAAAGATTAGTACGATAAGGGCTTTTGCGGTTGCCAAAAGCAGCGCTACTGTTACAGTGAGCGGTCCGAGTTCAATGGTTGTTACGGCCACTGACAAAGCGGTCAGTACAAGCAGCGTTAGCAATACTATGAAATAGGTCCTGTATGGTGTGATATGATTATTTGCGTTATTTTCCATAGAAGTTTTCTTTTAATCAGGTTACCAGATAAAAAAGCGGGAACAGGAATATCCATATCAGATCCACAAGATGCCAGTACAGTCCCGTATTTTCAAGAAACACATATTTGTCCGCGTTAATTTTCCCCTTGCCTGTCTGGTACATCACTATACTTATGAGTATTAGGCCGATTATTATATGCAGGGCATGTAGTCCGGTCATAAAATAATAGAGTCCGAAAAACAAGGTGTCGCCGTGCCCCAGACCATGTAGTGTATCAGAGCCCGGATAAAGTCCGTGACTTATTTTTGAGTTCCATTCGAAGTATTTGTTTACCAGAAAAACCAGGGCAAGAAACAGGGTTGCTCCAAGGAGCAAAACAGCCAGCTTTTTATCTCCTTTTCTTATTGCGGGGATCGACATGGCAATTGTCATGCTGCTGATAAGTAGTATGGCTGTATTTATTGTGCCAATTACAACATCCAGCTCTTCCGCACCAAGTTCAAAAGCAACCGGGTGTAAATACCTGTACATGGAGTATACAAGGAAGAGTCCGCCGAAAAGCAGAAGTTCGGTAAAAATAAATAACCACATCCCGATTTTCGATGCTTCATCGTCGCGGTGTACATGAGTATTTTCAGGTGATTGTTCCATCTTGATATTTGTTAACTGTAATCATAAGGCCCCTTGGTTACCGTGGGTATTTCATCAAAATTCTCAAGCGGGGGAGGGGAAGGTACTTGCCACTCAAGGGTGATTCCTCCCCATGGATTCTGTTCAGCCTTTTTCCCCGATACCGAGGCCTTGACAAGATTGATGATTATGATGGCGATGCCTGCAATCATAACTATCGAGCCGAATGATGATATAATGTTCCCGGGGTGGAATACTTCGACATAATCATAATATCTTCTTGGCATACCTGCCACGCCAAGATAGAACATAGGAGAATACAGAGTAAGGAAGCCGATAAAAAAAATCACCAGACCCGTATTTGCCCAGCCTGCATCATACTGGCGACCGAATATTTTCGGGAACCAGTAATGCAAAGCTCCCAGAAATGCAAATCCGGTGCCACCGAAAACAATAAAATGAAAATGTGCCACAACAAAATGAGTATCATGAAGATGAACATTTGTCGACAGCGCCCCAAGTGCCAGTCCGCTGAATCCTCCGATCATAAAGACAAATATGAAGGAAACTGCCCAGAAGAAGGGTGTTTTCAGGCTGATCGAAGCTTTATGCATAGTTGCTACCCAGTTAAAAACCTTTATCGCACTGGGGATGGCCACAAGGAATGTCAGGATTGAAAATGTATAGAGCGCTACACCGCTCATTCCGGAGGTGAACATATGGTGGCCCCAGACAAAATATCCGACAAAAGCGATTGCCAGGGTCGAAGCAACGAGTGCCTTATATCCGAAGATGGTTTTATTGGCGAATGTTGGTATGATTTCTGATATAGCTCCCATTGCAGGAAGTATCATGATATAAACTGCAGGATGAGAATAGATCCAGAAAAGATGCTGGTACAATATGGGATCACCCCCGAGTGCCGGGTCGAAGAAGCCAATGTTGAACAGCCGCTCTCCAATTATCATAAGCAAGGTTATCCCTACAATAGGCGTTGCTATAAGCTGTATCCATCCGGTTGCGTAGAGTGTCCACGGAAACAGGGGCATCTTGAACCAGCCCATACCGGGGGCCCGCATGCGGTGTATGGTAACTATGAAGTTAAGGCCCGTCAGGATGGAGGAAAATCCGAGAATAAATGCCCCCAGAACTGCAGGAAGCATATTGGTGGTTGTCTGGAAACTGTAGGGGGCATAAAAGGTCCAGCCTGTATCGGGAGGACCTCCGCCTGTGAACTGAGAAGTTAGCACCACCGCTGCGCCCAGCATATACAACCACCATGAGGTCAGGTTAAGCCGAGGGAAGGCAACATCTTTCGCCCCGATCATGATAGGCAGGAAGAAATTTCCGAAAACCGCAGGCACGCCCGGGATGACAATAAGAAATATCATTATTATTCCGTGCAGTGTGAAAAATCCGTTATAGGTTTGTGGACCCATTATATCTTTTCCAGGAGATATCAGTTCCATCTTCATAAGGAGTCCGAGCACAGCACCTACAATAAAGAAAGACATTATAGAATACAGGTATAGCAGCCCGATCCTTTTGTGGTCAGTCGAAAATATCCATGAGAAGATACCTTTGTACCTGCTCTTGTACTTAAGATAACTGGGTTCCATGGAATTATTCTGATTTGCAGACATTTTTAATAATTTAATTATGGTTGCCGGTTTTTGATGAACAGTTGAGCGGGAGGGATAATCCGGCCCGCAATCCGCTTTTCATCATGAATTTGCAAATAAGTTATCTGTTTTGTTTTTTTAGTCTTCGTGAAATTGGTTTTATACTGAGCCCCAGCAGCAGGACTACCGAGAGAAAGATAATGATTATTCCGGCAACCTTTGTTATATTAAGAACATAGGTCTGCCCTGCAGGGTCATAAGAGTAGCAGAATTGCATTATCTTATTTATGGTAGGACCTACTTTCCCTTCAGAAGCTTCGAGAACAGCCAGTTTAACCTCAAACGGCAAAAAATAGGTGCCATTCAGATATCTGCTTATTTTCCTTTCTGGACTGAGGACAATTAGTGTTGCAGAATGGATAAAATCATTTCCTGTCCTTTTATATCTGAATCCTGTAGAATTTGTCAGCCGTTCAATGTTTGTACTGTCCGAAGTGAAAAATTTCCAGTATTCTTCGGCTTTCTCCCGGTTTTCCATTAAAAGGAGATGATTGCGTTTTTTATTGACCGCAAGCTCTGTTGTTTCCCGTGCATCAAAACTAATTGTAAGAACCTGGTAATCTTCGCCGAGTACAAGATCGGTCCGGTCTATAGCTTCGGCAAGACCTTCCATTAAAGGAGTGCAGATGCCGGGGCAACGGTAATAGACAAGAGTAAGGACAGTGGGTTTGTCGATTAGGTCTTCAAGGTAAGTTATTTCGCCATTCTCATCAAAAAGCTTTATATCTCCTGGTACAATTTCTCCAAGTTTTTCGTCAATTCCTATAACCGTTTCTCCCATCAATCCCTCCTGACCATAAATGTTTTGAAAAATCAGGAGTGCCGCAATTGAAAAAATGAATTTTGCCATGGATAAAATTTTTAATATAAATTGATTCCTGTTCATATGATAATGTCTACAATGCCAGCTAATTGCATATGTTTATTTGAAACAGATTGTAATCTCTTTTGAGCAAGAAAGATACATATTTTAAATCAAAGAAAACAGATAAAATGATTAATCTAAAATCTTTTACTTAATTTATAATTATTCAAAGAATTTGCCGGCCATCAGTTAATGGTCTTCCTTATTATGCTGTCCGCAACATTTTTTGTATAGCCCTGAAAATTTACTATCTTAGTTTGAAATTTTAATATGCTGGTCGTCCCGGCACTTTTAAAACCCCGGAAAATAAGCTTATTTCCATTTAGCTTGATATAACCTGTTGATATTCGGAAATTGATTGAATGGGTTTTCCTTTTATTTAGTGGAAGATAAATGATATTTTATCAAAAATTTACAACTTTTACCTGTAAACAACGTATAGCAAATAACATATTTGCATATTTATAGTTTAGTGTCATGATTAAAGGTGACTGTTCAAAATAATAAAACCAAGCCTCATATGAAAAAACTTAAACTCTTAACGATGGTTTTTACCGCATTTATCCTTTTTCTGGGTTCATGCGAAAAGGAACCGATCGATGATAAACGTCAGGGAGACAATATGATCGTTAACGATGATCTTACATTGCTCAGGCAACGTGTTAATATTGCCGGAGATGATAATGTAATGCCAATTTATCCTGTAACCACCAGTGATAAAACCAAAAGTCTCAAATCCGGCGGTGTCTCGAGTAATTATATTCTTAAGCTTCGTGCCGAGGTCAGTGCTCCGGAATATCTTGGAAATAATCTGCAGGCATCACATATAAAAATTGTAGGTGATTATGCTTATGTAACCTATAATTTTCAGGGACCTGAATATCTTGGGGGACTGGACATTTTTGATGTTTCCGATATTTCAAACCCGCAGCTTATAAAGAATGTGATCTTTCCTTCAAAAGATATCAGCTCTGTTGATGTGGAATCACAAGGAGAAGGGCAGAATAACTTTGTTTACCTGACCGGAGCTCAGGATTTGGGAGGTGATACCCTGGACCTGGATTCTCCTGCTGTCATTGAACGATATATACTGAATTCAGCCAACGAATTTGATCATGCGGATGATCCGAGGCAGTTCTATGATCTGCCCAGTTTCGCGGGAAATGATGTACGGTACCATGATGGAAAGGTTTATGCTACATCCGGATCATCAGGAGGCCTCAGCATAATGTCAACCGGTTTCGGACTGCAAGAGTTTATTGACATCCAAAAGGCCAGATCTGTCGATATTAACGACAACAGAATGGTTGTTTTTAGTGCCGATGGCGGGAAATTACATGTTTTCGGTGATGACGGTGATTTTGTGGTAGAGACCGGTGGTGCCGGTTATCCGGAAGCAAAATCCATGGTAAGGATAATTGATAATTTTGCTTTTGTAGCTCTGAATGAAGAAGGTATGAAAATGTATGATCTCACAGACGGATCAGAGATAGATTACCTGCCTCCTCCTGATGAATACCAAACAGCCGATATGCCGCAGAATTATGTTACTAATGGCGTTTCGGTTGACGGTGGACTTGTACTGGTTGCTAACGGGGGATCAGGTGTTTACATTGCTCAGCTTGATGAGAATAACAAGCTGGTTACCATTGGATCTATGATGTTTGAGTACGGGTCGTCAGCAAATTTTGTTGAGGCCAGGGATAACAAAGTCTTCGTTGCCACTGGGAAGGGCGGACTTAAGATCATTGAAATAGTGCATTATGATCCGGGGACCGGTGATATCCCTGTAGATGATGTTAATCCTGAACCAACTGTTCCCTGTGAAACGTTATATGGAAAAATCAAAGATATGTTCCCTGAGGGAAAAGATATCCGAAATGGTCCACATGCAGATCTTATTGGAGAGCTTCCCGGCACACTCCGGTTAACAGAGAAAGCTCCCGTGTATATTAGTTATGTGCACAATGGTGCCGGATGGGATAACTCCTTCGGTTATTATACCTATGATGCTGATAATCCCCCGGAATCGGCCGGAGATCTTGAGTTGAACATAATTTTCCCCGATGCCAAAAATCATAATGGCAAAAAACTTCAATCCGGCGACAGGGTCAGGTTGGGAGGCTCTACTGTCGAATTCAATGCCAATACGGTAATCGGGTTTTTTGTTGTTGCCAAAGGATGGGATCCTGGCAAAATGGAGATGGTGGAGGGTATTCACAGGATATTTTCCGATAAACAATTCAACCTGGAAGGAGTCCAGAAACATGTTCTTTTCCTCGAGCAGACCTGCGGTGACATCGTTATAGGATTTGAGGATATGCTGGGCGGAAGCGATGAAGACTTTAATGACATGATATTTGTTGTGTCGAACGGAGAAGACGAGTGGGGAACACAGGTTAATTATGCCTTTGATACCGAAGGCTTACCCGGAAAATAAATCATAATTATTTCTTATATTCGAAGCCCCGCAACTGCGGGGCTTTTTGATGAAAAATATGTCTTATTTTGTCAGATTGATTGTCAGACCACGGCCTATGTGAGACCCAGTTTTGATACCAGTCAGACAAAACAGGCACCCTGTTTTTATAATAAATATTCACTATGACAGACATAGAAAAGTACCGTGACCGGATAGATGAAATCGACAGGCATCTTCTGGAACTATTGGTAGAAAGATTCAGTTGCTCAGCCGAGATTGGTCGTATAAAGGCCAGGCAAGGTCTTTCTGTTTTGCAGTCATCCCGGTGGGAAGATATTACCGAAACCAGGAAATCACATGCATCCAGTCTGGGACTACAGTCCGATTTTGTTGAGCAGTTGCTTGAGCTTATTCACCGGGAATCGCTGCGAATCCAGAAAAGTGTTGTCACAGGGCAGAAAGGCGGCCAGCAATAAAGGAAAGCAGAATATAATATATTATTATTGCCGGTATGGCAGATATTCCTGCAATGATTATTGCAATAGCTGATGGAACAATGAATATATATCTTATAACGTTGCCGGCAATTCTGTAATCTTTGAATTTTATTGCCAGCATTGGCAGGGGAACAATCATTAGCAGAGAGAGCACGATGATTATGGCAATTAGAAAATTTGTCGAAAGCAATAAATTCTGAACCCATACCGTATCGGTGGTATAAAAAATATACCCGGCCGACGCAAAAAATATCCCTGCTGCAGGCGAAGGTAGACCGGAGAAAATGTCGTCCTTTGCGCCCTCCAGGTTAAACCTGGCAAGACGTATGGCTACAAATACCGCAGGAATAAAGGCTGCTGAAAGTATGATAAGTTCTGTGCCGGTTAACTGATCAATACTGAAAAAAGGGTTTTCGGTAATGAGAGACATCCGGAGGAGCTGGAAGATGATAAATGAAGGAGCTACACCGAAACTT
>CAZFOO010000058.1:0-23113 GCA_964520585.1 uncultured Bacteroidales bacterium | reverse complement strand
CCGGGGGTAAAATTGAAATGGATAAGCTTCCGGTTGGTGATCCGACATTATCAGCACGTGAGATTGCCGGGAATGAATCACAGGAAAGAATGGGGCTGGTAATGCATGAAAAGGATGTGGACCTTTTGAAAAGAGTTGCAGAGCGGGAGCGTGCCCCAATGTACAATATAGGTGAGGTTACAGGGGATATGCAGTTTACTTTTGAGGATACCGTTACAAAGATCAAACCTATAGACTTGCAGCTGGAGTGGCTTTTTGGTAACCCTCCGCGGACAGTAATGAATGATAAAACCACAGAAAACGGATTTGAAGAACTGGTGTTTGATGAGAAACGTTTCAGGGAATACCTGGTTGCGGTGCTACAGCTCGAAGCGGTGGCATGCAAGGACTGGCTTACCAATAAGGTTGACCGTAGTGTTACCGGAAAGGTAGCCCTGCAGCAGACAACAGGTAAGATACAGCTCCCGCTTAATAATATGGCTGTTATGGCTATAGGATATGGGGAGGAGCGGGGTCTGGCAACGGCTATTGGTCATGCCCCGGTGGCTGCAATGGTTGATCCTGCCAAAGGATCTGTACTTTCCATTGCTGAATCACTTACCAACATACTATGGGCTCCTTTACAGGACGGGATCAGGGGTGTATCACTGAGCGCAAACTGGATGTGGCCGACCAGGCATGAGGGCGAGGACAGCCGTCTCTATAATGCTGTTGAGGCGGCATCTGATTTTGCCAAAGCACTGGGTATCAATATACCTACGGGTAAGGATTCGCTTTCAATGACCCAGAAATACAAGGATAATACAATTGTATATGCTCCCGGAACAGTAATTATTTCGGCTGCAGCAGAGGTGACCGATATCAGGAAGGCAGTAACCCCGGGGTTAAAGGATGTGACAGGCAGCTCGGTTCTTTACATAGATCTTTCCAAGGACAGGTTTTTTCTTGGAGGTAGCAGTTTTGCACAGTCTCTTAATTTTGTGGGTAAAGAGTGTCCTTCTGTTATGGACGCGGATTATTTTGCAGATGCTTTTAATGCCCTGCAGGAGATGGTTGACAAGGGCGAGGTGCTGGCCGGCCATGATGTGTCCGGTGGCGGAATGATCACTGCTCTTCTTGAGATGTGCTTCCCCGAAAAGGAAACGGGAATTGATGTTAATCTGTCAGCTTTTGGAGAAAATATTATTAATGTATTGTTCAGCGAGAAGCCGGCAGTTCTTGTCCAGGTTGCAGATGGTCAGGGTACTATAAACAACCTTGCCGCCAAAGGCATTGATGCAAAACTGATTGGTCGCTATAATAATGTAAGGAGATTTATAATATCTCATGGAGAGGAATCTTACGACCTGAAAATTGACAAGTTGCGGGATGTCTGGTACAGATCTTCATATTTGCTTGACCGCAGACAGTCGGGTGAAGATCTTGCACTTGAAAGATTCAGGAATTATGGCAAACAACCTCTTTCATATAAATTTCCTTCCACATTTACAGGCCTGTTTTCTCAATATGGGATTGATGGTAAACGAAGCGAACCATCCGGAATTAAAGCTGCCATCATCAGGGAGAAGGGTGTGAACGGCGACCGGGAGATGGCATGGGGCATGTATCTTGCAGGGATGGATGTTAAGGATGTGCATATGACCGATCTGATAAGCGGCAGGGAAACACTTGAAGATGTTAATATGATTGTCTTTGTAGGTGGCTTTTCGAATAGTGATGTGCTTGGCTCAGCCAAGGGGTGGGCAGGAGCTTTCCTTTATAATGAGAAGGCAAAAGAGGCACTTGACCGGTTCTATTCGAGGAAAGATACCCTTAGCCTGGGTGTATGCAATGGCTGCCAACTGATGGTGGAACTTGGACTGGTAGGAGTGAATAAGGGAGAAAGTACAAAAATGCTGTTTAACGATTCTCATAAATTTGAATCTCTGTTTTTGAATGTTGATATACGGGAAAACAATTCTGTCATGCTTCGGTCACTTGCCGGCACCAGACTTGGCATTTGGGTTGCACACGGCGAAGGTAAATTCAGTCTACCTGCACAGGAAAGTGAATATAATATACCCATGAAATATTCCTACGGCGGGTATCCTGCTAATCCCAACGGTTCAGGCTATGATGCCGCCGCCATATGCAGTGCTGACGGCAGGCACCTGGCTATGATGCCTCATCTGGAGAGATCATTGTACCCTCATAACTGGGCCGATTATCCGGATGAACGAAAGGGTCCGGCCAGGGAGACTTCAGACAATAAAACAGGAAATGATGCTTCTGCGGTCAAGCCGGCAAAGGATTCGCCGGTCCGGATAAATGATGAAATAACTCCATGGATCGAGTCGTTTGTAAATGCCCGGGAATGGATAAGGAATATGAAAGGTAATTAATATGCGTCATTTCCGGGTCAAAGCCTGTAATGTGTCAGGCTATAGATAACAGTCAGGTTATCAGGAAAGGTTGATAACCTGATATATATTTTTTTGAATATGGAAGAACAGACTCGTGAAAGTTTTGGGGTACTAAAGACAATTCCTTCAGTAATAAAGGAAGCAGTACTTGAGGCGCTGTCATTTTACCCGGCATTGAAAAATGTGAAGATCGACTTTATATTCAATCAGAGAATCCGCAAATCATTCATGCAGGCTCAACCCAGAATAACCAGCATGGTGGGTTCCCGGAAGCGGAGGACTTATATTGTGAAAATCAAAAGTGTTTTCTCCCTTAACGGAGAACTAATTCCCGTTCACAGGTTACCCAAAGATGTCATTGTTGGATGGATTGGTCATGAACTGGGGCATATCATGGACTATATGAGAAAAGATAACTGGTCCATGTTATTATTCGGCCTTAACTATTATTTTTCCAAAAGTTTTATCATTACAGCGGAAAGGGCTGCAGATATTTACGCCCTGAATCATGGTCTTGGAGGATACTTGCTGACCACTAAGGATTTTATTCTGCATAAGGCCGGTATGTCTGAGAATTACATAAGCAGGATCAAAAGGTTGTACTTTCCTCCTGAAGAAATTATGGTAATGATGGATGAATGGCTTTCAGAAGATGGTAACGAGCACCATTATTAATTCTTTCCTGTTAAGATTACCGGAGCAGGGACTTCAAGCCGGAGCCTCGTGAGGCAGTCAATAATAGGAGAATGATCAGGAAAAGAAATTGAGTGGATTAAAATCTCAGTTGACGGAATTTGATGAATTACAGCTACGCTTTGTATTAAAAATTCTTATGCTTATCTTAGTATATGTAAAGAAGGTTATGTTTTAATCTCTCTCGAATCAGGTTTTGATCCCGGTACATATGATAAGTGGGTGATGGCCGTAATAAATTAATCAATAAAAAATTACGGGTTATGTTTGAGCATTTACAGGTAAACGGCATGCCAGAACTGTCCAAAATGTTGATTATCATAATAATTCTGATAATAGTATGGGGCTTTCTCAGGCAGATGGGAAAACGGCGGGAAAAGCGGGCTTTTAAAAGCACCAGTCTGGGCAATCTCAGGGAACGTTATTTGCGGGGAGATATTTCTGATGATGAATATGATAAACAAAAAAAAGATCTGGAAAACAACAGGTAAGGTTGTTAATATGATAATTAGCAGGGTCGTTTATCCTTTAAAAAAAACAAAGTTTTGTTTTGAAAATGTAAAATCCGATATACAGAACGAACCGCTTCAATTTAACAAAAAATATTTTCTATCCGTCTGTGTTTGCACCATGAAGTCCGTGATGTGAGCATTTAAAGGCTAACCAGATATAAACTAAAATTTAAAAAGGTGAATGATTCAATAAAGGAAATCTCAACAGACGAACTGCTAAAAAATCTTGATAATCCATCACTGAAAATAATTGATGTTCGTTCTGCCGATGCATATAATGGATGGAAATTGAAAAATGAAGGTCGTGGTGGCCATATTAAAAATGCAAGGAGCCTCCCTTTGAAATGGACAAAATATATTGATTGGATTGAAGTAGTAAGGCTAAAGCAAATACTTCCTGAACACGAGATAGTTGTTTACGGATATGATACAAGTGAGGCGTACTCGGTTGCCGAGCGATTCCTGAAGTCCGGTTACCATAATGTCGGCGTATATAAACATTTTACTGATGAATGGGTTGTTGATCCTGCGCTCCCTATGCAGCAACTGAAGCGTTACAGGCACCTGGTGTCCGCTGAATGGGTTAATATGCTGATTTCAGGGGGGAATCCGGTAGAATATGATAATAACAGGTATGTGCTTGTTCATGCCCATTACAGGAACAGGGATGCTTACCTGAGCGGACACATCCCCGGAGCTATAGATATGGATACAATGGCTGTTGAAGCACCTGATACATGGAACAGGCGATCGCCTGAAGAGCTTAAAGAAACTATGGAAAAGCATGGAATAACCTCAGAAACAACAGTTATAGTGTATGGTAAATTTATGCATCCGGACAATAATGATCCTTTCCCGGGGAGTGCAGCAGGTGACATAGGCGCCATAAGGTGTGCCTTTATAATGATGTATGCAGGAGTAAAAGACGTAAGGGTGTTAAACGGTGGTTTTCAGTCCTGGATCGATTCGGGATACAGAATATCATATGAAGATGAACCAAAGGTGCCTGTGAATGATTTTGGCACTGAGATCCCTGCTAAGCCTGAACTGGCTGTAGATACACCCGAAGCAAAAGAGATGCTGGGTTCCTCAGAGAGTGACCTTGTCTGCGTACGAAGCCGGGCTGAGTATTTAGGAGAAGTAAGTGGGTATAACTACATTGAGCCTAAAGGAAGAATACCCGGTGCAATTTTCGCTGATTGTGGTTCGGATGCCTACCACATGGAAAATTACAGGAATTTTGATCATACCGTCAGGGAATTCCATGAAGTTGCAGATATTTGGAAAGGAAATGGTATTATTCCCGGTAAGCATCTGGCTTTTTATTGTGGGACCGGCTGGAGAGGAAGCGAAGGATGGTTTAATGCATGGCTGATGGGATGGCCCCGCGTCTCGGTCTATGACGGAGGCTGGTACGAATGGAGCAATGATCCCGACAATCCCTTTGAGACCGGTGAACCTTTAAATGAGACCGGGGAACCTTTAAATTTAAAATGACATAAATGAGTAATTACGATATAGATCACTTAGTTTCTGTTAACATCAGGAATTTCCTTCCGGAAATCGGCATGGATGCGATAAGGGAAGAAATTATTAAGGGACTACAGGCTCCTGAAAAGTATATTTCAAGCAAATTCTTTTATGATGAAACCGGATCCAGGTTGTTTGAAGCGATAACCGGGCTCGAGGAATATTATCCGGCGCGGACTGAAAAGGCGTTGCTTGAAAAAATCTCTCCGGTTATTTCCCGCGAATATCCTTTCAGCAGTATAGTTGAGCTGGGCAGCGGTGACTGTTCGAAGATCTCATTATTGCTGAGTTATTTTTCAAAGGAGAGGCTGAAGAAATTGAAATATATTCCGGTAGATATCAGCCAGCAGGCAATTGAGGAATCAATATACTGTTTATCACGTAACTTTGATGAAGTGGAGGTGGAAGGTATTGTTGCGGACTTTTTTACGCAACTGGACAGTCTCCCGAAGAACGAAGCTCACAGACTGTTTTGCTTTTTCGGAAGTACCCTGGGTAATTTTGAGCCTGAAAAAGGCAGGGATTTCATAAATGAAATAGGCAGCATCATGAGAAAGGGAGATATGTTTCTGCTCGGCATTGACATGATAAAGGATACCAATATCCTGGAAAATGCTTATAATGACAAAAAGGGTGTTACCGCGGATTTTAATAAAAATATTCTTAATGCGGTAAATGATCTGTTACAAACCAATTTCGACACACGCAAATTTGAACATCTTGCATTCTATAACAGTGATTTGCAAAGAATAGAAATGCATCTTAAAGCACTTGAGGATATGGAAATATCCTCTCCTTTGCTTGATTATCCGGTACATCTTAAGAAAGGAGAAACCATCCATACTGAAAATTCCTATAAATTCCATAAAGAGGACATTATTAATCTCTGCATTATGAATGGGCTCACTCCGGTACAGGTCTATTCTGACCGGAGAAACTGGTTCTCGGTTTTCCACTTTTTAAAATCCGCCGAATGACAGATGGAAGCCAAATGTGCCGGTAGTTTTGTCAGACTGCCTTTGGAACGGAAAAGCGAAATAGGGTTCAACGATGATGGCATTAAAAAGATTGACTCTTAGGGCAATACCCGTACTGAGCACAGGTATACGTTCATCACTTTCCCTCTCCGGGTTCCATTTAGCCCTGATACTATCAAAATCATTCCATGCCAGGCCACCATCTGCAAAGAGTACCAGATCACTTAAAAACATTCCGGAGCTTATTAACGCAAGTCTCTCGGGCCCGCTGAAGGGATACCTGAGTTCGGCATTTGCAACGGCAATCTTACTACCCACAAGATTATTGATGCTCATAAATTGTCCTCCCGTTTGCTGAGGCTGGCGGAGTGCGTTAAAGCTGTAGCCTCTCACAAAATGTGGCCTCCCGACATAAATTGGCTGGAGTTCTCCTGCGTCCTGACCATAACGCCCGTAATGCATTAGCCTGAATGCCAGTCCTACCGGCGGAACAAACCTGTACTGACGATAATCCGCCATAAGTCCCCAGAAACTATATTCTCCAAATGACCTGTCAATCTGAAATCTGTAACGGAATCCGCTCATCGGTGATGTTAACCCGAACCTGGAACCATCGCCAACATAAGCCAGATATGTACGGTACTGGTAAAATGTTTCAGGGGCTTCGAGCTGGTGCTCTTCCCGGTCTATCAAAGTATTACCGACAAAGTAATTATTGATGCTGTCAACCCGGAAACTATACATATTTCCGCTGATCCCACCCTCGAACCTGAGTTGTCTTGATAAAGGGTATTGGCCAAAAACACCAAGTTCATCTTCAAATACCCTTTGTTCTAATATAACCAGGTTTTCTGCAACAGTCCCGTTAAGGGTGTCAAGTGTCATGAAGGAGCGGGCCGATCTGTAAGGCATATGTGAGAAGATGACTCCCCAATTAAAACGGTCGCCCTGGTTTAGATATGTTGCCTGACCGGCAATATCTGAAATTCTTCCCTGAACCTGGAGTGAAGTGGTTAAAATATTTTCCCTGAGTAAGTCACTGAACATAAAACTTACACCTCCGGCCATGCCTGCACCGAACTGACTGACTCCAACGCCAATTCCGCCGCTTCCGATATATTCAAGAGTAAACTTTGAATCAAAGTCTTTCCTCTGACTGAATCTGGCCGTATCGGTAGTGGGAAAGCTTTCCAGGTTTTCTTCAACTATCTGGGTTGGAGGTTCCCTGTCGGCCGGTGGTAATAATGTTGCCGTTAAATCAACATCATCTGCTGAAAAAGTCTCCCCTTCAAGTTCATCAATGTTTTCACTGTAAAGTTCATAATTGTTGTTGCTGTAAAGGATATAAACAAGCTCATTGCTTTCCCTGGCTATATCAAAACCAGGAGACAATTCCGTGATCCCGCTTACCCCTGTCTGTAGATCTGTTGTTTTCCTTATTTCTCCGGCCGATATATCATAACGATAAATATTACGGTGACCATCTGCATTGGAAATAAAGAAAATTTCTGTTCCGTCAGGTGAGTATTTAGGATTAAATATATCGGCACCATCCAAAATATCCAGTACTTCGGTACTGCCCGAATTCATATCATATTCGGAAAGTTTATAGTTTCCGTATTTAATTAAATCAAGATCCGTATTGCCTCGCCTGTCTGTTATAAAGGCAATTTTTGAACCGTCAGGAGACCATTCAGGATGCAATGCATCATACCTGTCATCTGTAAGTTGTTCGATTTCACCCGTTTCGAGATGATATAGGAATAGATTGCTTTTCCCTTCCCTGAGGCCGGAAAGTAATATTTTTTCCCCGTCGGGTGACCAGGCTGGATTATTGAATGCATAAAGGTTATCCGGAGCAATGGTTTCTACGACCCGACCACTTTCCAAATCGGCAATAAGTATCTGATTTCTTCCTGTCCGGAATGTGGTGATGGCAAATTGCTGGCCATCGGGACTCCATGTTCCCGCTGATTCTAGATAACTGTAATCGTCAATGTGTGCATCGCGGAGTATATTTGTGATACGCCGTATTATTTTCTTTTCTTGGGTATCTGCAAGAAGAAAATCAATTGTAATTACGTTCTTGTCCGATATAAAGACAAGGGTTCTCCCGTCCGGACTGACCGAAGGTGCAATATTGAGGTTCCCGGCATTATTGGCATCGAATAATTTCTCACCTGTCGATTCCTGTTTTCCTTCAAGTTGGGGTTCATATGTTTCTCTTATGCTGTCTGCCCATAAGGATGACAAAGAATCTGCCGAATATCCCGTTAAAGTATCAATGGCCCTTTGGTAACCCATTTGTGCAGTTGTAATATAAAGAGGAAGGATCTGGGCATCTCCGTAATGGCCTGCAAAAAATGACCAGAAGGCATGTCCCCACCGGTAAGGGAAATAATCCTGTGGCTGCCTGGTCATCTGCCGTAATGTTGGTATATTATCATTCTTAACCGCATCGCGCAGCCACATAGCTGTTTGGGTATCCTGGCTGCCAATGGAAAGATATTCGGACTGGCCCTCGGTCATCCACAGGGGAATATTATCCATAGCTCTCATTCCAAGTCCCCGCCCTCCATTTCCGGTAAACAACCTGTAATGAAAGATATGCACCAGTTCGTGGCCCAGTACATGATTAGTCTCTTTTCCGGAAGCCGAAAAAGGCATTACCACACGCTTTCGTAAGCCCTCGGTCACTCCGCCTGTCCCAACTCCTATCATACTTCGTATTACCGTAGTTTGTTGAAAATCAGCATGATTGTTGTAAAGGATGAGTGGGTTTTTTGTTTTGAGGGTATCCTGAAATATTGCCAGGTGCCTTTCATACCATCGTTCAGTTAACTGGGCAAATTGTCTGATCTCTTCCTCATCATCCATATAGTGGTATATCTCAAAATGGGGGGTTTCAAAAACCCTGAAGTCAAAATCTTCATATGTCACTTTGTTTCTGCCGAAGTGCTGTGGATATATGGTATGGCATAAGAGTGTAAATAATATCAGGGTGAAGGAGAATCTTGTCAACTTTTGCATCGTTGTATGGTTTTTATTTTTAATAATTTAAAAAGCCAAAAAGCATACCATACATTCTTTTGTTTTGGTTGTGAAGTAAGGGTTTTTGTAATTGTCTTACGGAGGTTGGAAATAAATTTGGGAATTAAGTATTTATCCGTAAAGTAAAATGCTGATAGTATACACATCAGATAATGTGGAAAAATTCCCCTGTTGGGAGATAAATGCCACAATATCAATAAAAGAATTCATTTAAGATTGTATAATGATTTCTTTAAGACAAAAGTTTTTGAACGGGTTAAAAATATTTTTACCTTGATGTTTCAATTTCCTAGGTGCAGATGACCGGGGCTTTTATTAATTTTATTTCACCTAAAAGAAAATGATGGGCAGTAATACGGTTTTTAAAGATAAGGTTGTTTTGATAACAGGCGGAGCTTCCGGAATAGGTAAAATAATGGGAAGGATGGTTCTTGAAAGGGGTGCCATACTTGTTATATGGGATATTGACAGGAAGAAATCAGAAGAAGCCCTTTCTGAGTTTTTATATCCCGGGAAAGTATATGTTTATAATATTGATGTATCATCAGCAGAGGAGATTAAAGTTGCAGCCCGATGGGTAAGGCATAACATTGGCGATGTGGATATACTTATCAATAATGCCGGTATAGTATTTGGGAAGTATTTTCATGAACATGATACAGGAGAAATAATTAAGACCATGGACGTAAATGCTAATGCCCCTATGCATATAACAAAGGAATTTCTTCCCGCTATGATGATCAAAAATATGGGCTGTATATGCAATATCTCGTCTATGGCCGGTTTAGTATCAAATCCGGAAATGTCTGTTTACGTCGCCACTAAATGGGCTCTGATTGGCTGGTCAGACAGCCTTAGGCTGGAAATGAAAAAACTACACAGAAATATTGTAATAACAACGGTAACTCCTTATTATATTGATACAGGCATGTTTAAGGGAGTAAGGTCTGTGATACCTCCCCGGAAGACGGAAAAAGTTGCTGCCAGGGGAATAAGCGGAATTGTAAAGAATCGGGAATCCATTCGTACCCCCTGGGACATCCGGTTTATAAGATTCCATCAATGGATACTGCCGGTAAACATATTCGATTGGTTTATTGGAGGGGTAATCGGCATGCATAAAACAATGGATCATTTTGAGGGACGCCAGAACAATTAATGGCTGGTTCGGAGTTGATTACTCCTGCATTTCTAATCTGGCCAGTTGAAGCTGAAAATGCAAGCGAAAAATAACTGAATATGAAAAAGGAAGATGCGCCCGTTAATGAAATTATAGGCAAAGTAGAAAAACTGAAAAATTTTTTTCAAAGCTACCAAAGCCTTAATATTGATTTCAGGATTAATAAACTCAAGAAATTTAAAGCTGCGATCCTTAATTATGAAGAAAGAATTATAAAAGCCCTTGGGGAGGACCTTCATAAGTCCCCCGAAGAATCTTATCTTACCGAAATATACATTGTCCTTCAGGAGATTGAAAATCATATCAGAAACCTTGAAAAGTGGACAAAACCCAAAAAAGTTAAAACTCCATATCAGTTTTTTCCCTCTTCCAGCCGGATTATCTATGAGCCTCTGGGTATTGCCTTGATTATTGCCCCATGGAACTATCCTTTTCATTTACTTATGAATCCTCTTGTAGGCGCTATTTCTTCAGGATGTTGTACCATGTTGAAACCCTCGCCTGATACTCCTGCTACTGCAGAAGTGATGGAAGAACTTATAAAAGAAACTTTCGACGATGGTTATGTCAGTATTGTGCAGGGTGGAAGAGAAGTAAATAAAAGTTTGTTTGGTCAACGTTTTGATATTATTTTTTTTACCGGCAGCTCTGCAGTTGGGAAAGTTGTTATGAAGGCAGCTGCCGAATTTCTGACGCCTGTTGTTCTTGAACTTGGAGGTAAAAGTCCCTGCATTGTAGACAAAGAAGCAGATATTGAAATAACCGCAAAACGCATTGCCTGGGGGAAAACCATTAATGCGGGACAAACTTGCATAGCTCCTGATTATTTGTTTGTTCATGAGTCGGTTAAAGAGGAATTGCTCCCCAGGATAGCCGGTCATTTCGAGGAAATGTATGGCAAAGACATAAAGAGCAGTCCCTATTTCCCGAGAATTGTAACCGAGAATGCTGTTAAACGGATACAAAAACTAATGGAGCATGGGAAGATTGTTTTTGGGGGTGATGTTGACATTAAGCAAAAATATATTGAGCCAACCATAATTGACGAAGTAAGGCCTGATTTTCCGGTAATGCAGGAGGAAATATTCGGTCCTGTGCTCCCGGTTATGACCTTTAGTGCTATGGATGAGGTGATAAGATATCTTAACGAAAACGAAAAACCTCTTGCCCTTTATTATTTTGGTAAAAAATCAGGCGCAAGACATATACTGAAAAAAACAAGTTCGGGTGGAGTATGTATTAATGACACTATCCTGCATAATGCCAACCATCATCTGCCTTTTGGAGGAACCGGAAATAGTGGAATGGGGCGTTATCACGGAAAACAAAGTTTCCTGGCCTTCAGCAACACACGGTCAATCCTGAAAACCCCCTCTTATTTTGATAATCCGTATAAATATCCTCCATTCAAAAATTTCAAGCAACTTAAGAAATTTATTTAGTTTTAAAGTGAATGATTATTCCTGTAAGTCAGAATTTTATATTTTATGACCATGATTGTGATTTCTTGTTTTATACAGAAGAATATACATTATAACCATTGCTTACTCCTGATATTTAACCGGGTTACTGCAATTATATTCAATTTTCCAACATCTCCGGCAACAATCTTTCTTTGACCCATTTGAACTCAGGTTCAAACTCCAGTGCTTTTCTGAGAGTGATAACAGCCATAGGACGGTTGCCTGTTTCCCGGTAACTTTTTGCAAGTCCCACCAGCGTATTAAGATATAACCACCGGTGGATTTTCTTCATGTCAGTTTCGAGCAGCTCTATTGCCCTGCGGTAGCTTTTAATGGCCTCTTTTTTTGAGCCTCCAACTGCAGGAGGGGCATAATACATAGCATTGCCATGTTCTATCCATCCCGCGGGGTTTTCCGGATCGGTCTCAATTGCTTTGTCAATAAGATTCATGCTTCTCCGTCCCCAGAAAACAGCCCTCCATGGTGCCATGGATATCCGGTAGGCATAAAAGGCCGCCTGTAGTGCGTATGCCGAAGATTCATAGGTGTCAGAGCCTGTTAGTTTATCTATCTGTTCTTCTGCTAGCGAAATGTGTTCTTTTGCTGGTTCTTCGTTATCTATGCCCAGATTATATCCAATATAGCCATACCTGGCCAGGGTTAGCTCATATAAAATATCAGTACTTCCCGACTGCTCGTATTCTTTTTCAAGGATTATGATTGCGCGGGCCCAAAGCCCCATTTTTTCTTCAACAAAAGCCGTGTATATCAGGTCAGTTGGTTCGTCTGCCTGAGCCCGGGCATTGTTGTTAAGATTTATCAGAGAAACAATTAAAACTACCAGGATTTTAAAGCCATGGGGTTTTAAGTATCCCAAATAGTTTGTTGGATAGGCTGTCATTCTCTTTGCGTTTTTAAAGTAACCCGGGTCCTTTAAGTAAAGTGGTATGAGCTGTTTTCTAAACGATTTGCCTGAAATAATACCAATAAAGCTGGGAATGAATATTCCGCAGATATTCATTCCTGACCTGCACAAAGTTGTGATTTCCCGTTTAAATTGATACTGGTTCTTCATTGTATACTTTTCTGCCTTTCCATTTTAGACTATGTTGTTTTTTATGTATCAGGGCTTTTATTATCATAATAAAAAGAGAAATCTGCTGTAAGGGTGCAAAAACAAGATTGTCTACCGGTGACTGCCGGCTGATGAGGGAAATCACTGCCCTGGTAAGAATACTGACAACAAAAAATGCAATTACAAACTTCCATGGAAGGGCCAGTATTACAGGGATAAATCCAAGTCCTGTTAAGGAAGCGAAAAGGATCGCCATGAAAGAATAGCCTCCGAAAAAATCAATTACATTCTTGGCAAAGCCCTCTATGGATTCATGCCATGACTTGTACATTCGGCAGGATACATCACCATTACTTAAAACAGTATGGGTTCTCAGTCCGTTTTTCTTCATCTTTCTGAATATCGCGATATCCTCTGCCATATCATGTTTTAACTGTTTATGGAATTTATAGTCATGGTAAGTTATGGCCCTGAAAAGCATGAATTGTCCGTTGGCGGCTGAAAATGACGGCCAGTGCGATATCCTGGTAAGTATCAGTGGGAGAAGTCCCAAAAGCACCCAGTTCATGACGGGTACAGTGATCTTTTCTCCAAAGGTATACATTTTTTGGACAGGGAAAATTGACATCATGTCCAGTCTGTGTCTTACAGCATGTGCCAGGCTATTTGTCAGTAATGATTTTTTTAACCTGACATCCGCATCCATAAAAAGAAGATATTCTCCTGCAGCTTTTCCGGAAAGCCGATGGCACGCATGATTCTTACCCAGCCAGCCTTCAGGTAGTGATAATCCCTTCAGAAGTTTTATCCGCGGGTCTTTTAGTGTAAATTCTTTTATTACCTGCAGGGTATTATCGGTAGAAAGATCATCGTAAACCAGTACTTCAAAATTAGCGTAATCCTGCCGCAACAAATCACTGAGGATCAAGCCTATGGTTGATTCTTCATTACGTGCAGGTATAAGTACGGAGATTAACGGAGAATGACCAGGGTAACCTCTGACTGCTGTCTTCAGCCATTGTCCTGTAAGGAGGTTGATCATGCTGACCATAAACCGCAGAATAATAAATCCGTAAATGAAGTATGCCAGCCAGATCATGATAGCTTGGTTTGGCGGATTAAGCATCTTTGATAGAATTCATTATAGCTTGCATGCAATTCTTCTAATGTAAACCCTGAGGTTTTCTGATATTCCTCAAAATAGATAAAAAGTGCCGGTTTCCTGTAACTAAAGTAATCAGTCAGATTCGCAGTAAAAATAATTTTTACATGATTTTTCCTGCCCTTAAGTATTCTGAACCATCCCTGGTGGAATTCCAGGTGTGAAGTATATTGAGATTTTAGTTGGCCCTGAGGAAAAAGTATCAGCATGTTGCTGTTATTATCAAGTATTTTACTGGCATAACTCAGTGATTGCAGTACCGACCGGTTTCCCGGTGCAATAGAAAAGGCGCCAATATTCCTGAAAAAGGCATGTTTTGCAAGCTGTTCCTGTAGCATCATCAGGTGAAACCTGCGCTTAAATATTTTCCTGTTTAGTTCGTAAGCAAAAAACCCGTCCCACCATGAAGCATGATTGCTTATTATCAGGATTGGCAGCATATTATCCCTGTATTCGCCGTATATTTCTACTTTCCTGAAATCTTTCCAAAGAATATACCGGAAATAGTTTCTGAAAAATAAATGGTATAACCAGAAATGCTTTGCCTTGATCATATAAACCTGTAAATAATATTTAACGAAAGAATAAAGCCGGCCTGTACAGCAAAGAGTCCGTCAGATATCCTGTTTCTTTGCCTGATATTAAATATATGTAACAAAGATAAAAATCCAAGAGATATAATAAACCATGCTGCGTAATTCTGAACGGGAATGGCTTCTCCTGACCAGTTCCACATATTCATTCTGATCGCTACCGGTTCGAGTATCAGGTCATATGTCACCATTATCAGGGCACCTGCAACAACCCTTAACCAGCCGTTTATTTTCAGGGAAGCTGTCAGATGATAAGAAAAGTAAATAAGCATCAGCCAGTTAATTCCGATAATCAGTGGTGTGTCGAGAAGCCTTATTCCCAGAGTATGCTGATACTGGTAATATCCGAAAATCAATCCTGTATAAACACCGGCTGCCTCAATAAGGAATCCGGTTATTGCTATGAAAAGGTATAATACTATATGCTTCCCTGTCCATGGCTTATGGTATCCAATCAATAGGATGATATTCATTAACAATGTATACGGGGTTAATTGTTCAATATAAAATTTTGTGGGGTCGTATGACAGACCAAAAATTCCTACCATGTAGAAAATTATCAGTACATAGAGAACTTTTCTGTGATCAGGAAGGTTTGAACGTAAACTCATTTGCTTGTTAAAGTTTTTGTTTAATTATTTCTGCCCATGATTAGTCATTGTTTATGATAAACCAAAAATTATTATTCTTGTTCAATTACAGAAAGCATAATAGATTCAAATAGCAGATCTTCTGGTTCCCGGATCACAAACCGGATTAAGTAATTCGGATTTTTTTAATATCAACTTCTCAAAAGGCATTATTTCCCCGCAACAACTGCCGTTATAGGCACTATATCAGGTTTTTCTGGCATGAGTTGCATAATCAGGCGTTATATCAATGGTGGTCTTTATTACTATTGCGAACTTTTACCGTTTACCGGTTGATATTGTCTTTATCCTGTCCGCGTGTTCCGGATGGCTCTATTTCTTTGTCAATTATCTTTGCCGATGCCAGGCAAAGGGGTATCCCCCCACCAGGATGAACGCTGCCGCCGGTGAAAAATAGGTTTTTGTACTTTTTCCTGAAGTTGGCATGACGGTTAAAGGCTGAGAGCATGCTGTTGGAACTTATTCCGTATAATGAGCCCCTGAAAGAACCTGTTTCTTTCTCTATTGTCCGTGGGTCAGATATTTTTTCAAACATAATATGTTTTTCAATATCGGTTCCCAATATGCGGTTGATCTTCGCTATAATATTAATCCTTGCCTCGGCTATCAGGTTATCCCAATCCTGTCCAATATTTTCAGGTGCATTTATCATTACATACCAGTTTTCCATTCCGGCAGGGGCATCCTTTTTAACAGCTCTTGAGCTGATGAAAATATATATTGTCGGATCTGTAGTTATATTTTTATAATCGAACAGATGTTTAAATTCATCGGGATAATCGGAGGAAAACAGAATATTATGCAGCTCGAGCTGTGGATTGGAAGTATTAACTCCCCAGTAAAATATAAGGGCCGATGTTGATCTTTCATTTTTCAACAAACCGGGTGGAGTTTTTTCAGAAGGCATTAGCTCATTATATAGCAGATTTACATCTGTGTTGTTAACCACAATGTCGGCAGGAATAAATCTTTTTCCCGCCCTGATTCCCTTTACCCGGCCGTTGGCATGGATTATTTCATTTACCCTTGTATTAAGATTAATTTCAATTCCTTGTCTCTCCGCAAGTCCGGTTAGTGCTTTTACTATACTGTAGATGCCCTTTTCAGGGAAAAAAGTTCCGAGACTGTGTTCCAGATGGGCTATAATATTAAGCGTTGCGGGTGTTTTATATGGATTTGACCCATTGTATGTGGCATAGCGGTTAAATAACTGGGTTATCCTCTTATCCCTGAACCATCTGCGGTTTCTTTCGTTCATAGTAACAAAGGGATCAAGCCTGAAGGAATTAAGCATAGTCTTCAGAAATGCTTTTGTTTTAAAATTTTCAGCTTTATGAAGGGAATTAAACAGGAATGATTCCGAGGTGAGTTCATAAAGCTGGCGACTTTTACGGAAGAATCCTTCAAGTCTCTCCCGGGAGACTCCACTTTGATAACTGATCTCTTCCGCAAACTTTTCCGTATCCTGCCAGGCACAGATTATGCTTCCATCCTCCCAGAAATATTTGCAAGATAACTCAAGCTTTTGATATTTGAAGCGGGTTTTGGGGTTTTCTCCACATAAAGTAAATAGTTCATCTATCAAGGCCGGCATAGTCAATAGTGATGGTCCCCGGTCAAACCGGAAACCTTTATGCCTGAACTCAGATATTTTTCCACCAGTCTTTGCCGACTGCTCATAAATACTTACGGTATAGCCTTTAGCTGCCATACGTATAGCAGAAGCAAGGCCACCAATGCCTGCACCTATTACAACTGATTTCTTTTCCTCCATTTTGTAGAACAGGTTACAGTTATTATTCTGGGACTATTACTGAAATACTAAATCTAATTGCTAAATTAACTGATTTTTGATTATTAAGGAATATAAGTCATCTAATATATTCACTATTTTGATATTATTAATTGTTTGTACATTTCTATTGAAAATTACATCGTTCGTCTTGTTTAATTTTTAAATGAAAATAATATGACATGAAGGTCGAAAACCCATGTAATGCATTAAGCATTGTTGAACTTTTAATCGATTCAAAAATGACATGAAGGTTGATTCCTTATCCAAAATATTCTTCTTTGTTCATCTTTCAACTGATGGGTAATTGACTTTGTCGATTTTGCATGCTATTGTCAGTGCATTTTGCAATTTTATTAAGATGCAAAATTCATCTATATTTGCACTAAACATATCGGACTCATTAACAAATTTAAACAAAGTATGTATGAATTTGTTAAATAATAACTATCCTGTTTAATAACTACCCTTTAAACCTCACGGATTTACTGATATTTTTAAATTGAAATGGTATGACCTCAAAAATAAATCAAAACACGCGTATAGCTATACTTGGAGCCGGGAATATAGGACTTTCAATAGCGAAGGGACTTCTCAGGTCAGACCGTTTCAGTCCACCCAACATATGGCTCACCCGGAGACGGCTTAGATTGCTGGAAAAAATTCAGGAATCAGGGGTCAGGTGCGGAAAAGACAACATCAAGGCAGTCACTTCCTCAGATATTGTAATTGTGGCTGTGGAACCTCAGCAGGTTAATGCTTTGCTGCGGGAAATCTCTCCTGTCCTCGAACCAGGAAGACACATGATCATATCGGTAGTGACAGGTATCCAGATAGGCCAGATTGAACAAATTACCGGTGAAGGTATATCCGTGGTCAGGGCAATGCCTAATATTGCCATTTCAGTAGGAGAATCAATGACATGTCTTGCTTCAAACGGGATTTCCGGAGATGCACTTGAAATTGCCGGTGAACTTTTTAGTACAGTTGGTAATACTCTTATTATTAATGAAGAAGAAATGATCGCAGCAACCGCAATCGGTGCCTGTGGTGTTGCTTTTTTTCTTCGTGCTATCAGGGCTGCTTCCCAGGGAGGTATTGAGATAGGTCTGCAGTCCGACCATGCTCTTACTATTGCCACACAGGCTGCCAGGGGGGCTGCTTCATTATTGCTCTCGGCCGGCAGCCATCCCGAACAGGAAATAGATAAGGTAACAACTCCTAAAGGTTGTACTATCGCAGGGCTCAACCTTATGGAATATGAAGGATTCAGTTCTTCAATGATTAAGGGCATAGCACTTTCTGCAGAAAAAGCTGCGATGTTGTATAAACGTGATAAAGATTAAAAATTCCTAAATTGACTCAGCCGGCCTCCACTCGTTACAAGATGGTATAGGATTTGATATGAAATAAGTAATTAAAATTTTGGGAAATGCTAATAATTAGTTAAATTGTCTAAAAATAAATGATGTGGACCTGATTTCTGATTTATTCAAGATAGACCAAAATATTAAACCGAAGGCCGGGAGGATACTTATATCCGATCCTTTTTTGAATGATGCGTATTTTAAGCGGTCCATTGTATTTCTTACTGAACATAACAAAAACGGATCTGTGGGTTTTGTTTTAAATAAACCCGTAGATGTATCTGTAAATGAAGTTCTTTCCGGTTTTCCTGGTCATAATGCTGCAATTTCTGTAGGTGGCCCTGTTGGCACTGATGCGTTGCATTACATCCACAGTATGGGAGATTATATCCCAAACAGTGTAAAAGTAATGAAAGATATTTGGTGGGGTGGAGATTTCGAAGTCGTGAAAGAGTTATTAAACAGTGGTGCTCTTGACGGCACCAGCATAAGGTTTTTCATTGGGTATGCCGGATGGGAGCCCATGCAACTGTCAAGGGAGATATCGGAAAATTCATGGTTAGTAAGTGAACTTGAGAGTGACCGGATAATGAATACACGGAACCGGGAATCATGGCAGGCTGTTTTGAATGCTCTTGGGGGTAAGTATAAATTATGGACAAACTTTCCTGAAAATCCCGGACTCAATTAATTTCTGGGCTACTGCAAGGATAAAACCTCCTGTTAGACATCCCCTTAGCTGTTATGATCTGGCAGCTACACCGTATAGGCCCGGTCAATAAGTACTTATTCCAAACTGTTCCATATTTAGTAATGTAATTAGTTTTCGGGCAGTCCTGCTGTAATAGCGCTTTTGGCCGTAAGCAACGATCCAGCTTATTCCCTTTATTGAGTTGGTCAAAAAGCATTCATCTGCTTTCAGCAGATCTTCTTTAGCAATTCCCGTCTCTATGCAATCAATACCCTCTTTTTGAGCTATTCGTATTATCTGCCGCCGCATTACTCCTTCTACGCATCCTTCAGAAAGAGAGGGAGTGAACAGGGTACTGTTTTTCATTATGAAGATGTTCGAACTAATACTCTCAACAATTCTTTCTTTTGAATTTAGAATGAAGCATTCACCTAGCCCGGCTTTCTTTTTATATAGTCCAGCCATTACATAAATCAGTGAATTTGCAGTCTTGAGGTTTGACAGCGTGTCTGCCTGCTTTAACAAAGATGTGAAAAGTCCCGTTGTCAATCCTTTTTGATTTAAGGTGTAATTGTCAAATGGCAGGGGCACTGCTTCGGCAAGAAAAGAAGAGGATTCCCGTTCGGGTGTATAATAACCTCCAGAATCGCGAAAAACAGTTAATTTTATTCGCACACCATTATAAAGATGGTTTTTATTCAGAAGTTTAATAATTACTTTTTCAAGGTGTTCTTTTCCAGGCAGGCATTTTTTATCCATACTAAGTATATGCATACCTTTTAACAGTCGTTTATAATGGTCATCAAAAAACTGAAGTCTGGTTCCGTTAGCGTGTATGGTCTCAAATAATGCATCACCATATGAAAAAGCACGGTTGGTATGCGACAGCGAAGGTTCTCCGGCAGGGTACATTTGGCCGTTTATGCAAATAAATTGTTTATGCTTTAATCTTTTATCAGACATTTATCCTGTCTTTTCCTATAATGATATCCAGATATTTATCAAGTGGTTCATTGGCATTAATAAGTATGCCTTTTACTCCTGCACGCCGTGCGGCTTCGGTGTCCCTTTCATTATCGCCTATCATGAAAGATCTTGACCTGTCTATGCTGAACCTTGAAATGGCCTTTTCTATCATCAGACTTTCAGGCTTGCGGCACAGGCATTTACCGGTAGAAGGATGATGTGGACAATAGTATATTTCTGAAATATATATTTTGTTTACGGCCATATATTTGTTCATGTAGGCATGGAGGTTATTCAGTTGTTCGTGGGTATAAAGGCCACGGGCTATACCGCCCTGATTAGTAATAATTATTAAAAAAAAGCCATTATCCCTCATTAGGGCAAGATTCTTAAATATTCCTTCATTGAATTCGAAATCTTCAATATTAAAAATGTAGTTACCCTTTTCACGGTTGATGACACCGTCACGGTCCAGGAAAACAGCTTTGTTTAAGTTGCTCGACTTCTTCATGTATGGAGGGACAGGAGGTTGGTCTTATGTTTTTTACAAGATTATGTTAGATCCTGAAAAGTTGTTCCAGGAATGTTCCGAGGAGCCCGATATTTATGAAAAGAGGGAAAACCAGACCGAATATTGCTCCAATAAAGTGCGCATCATGGTTAATATTATCAGAACCTTTTTTACTCATGTAATTCGAATATACCAGATAAAGTATGCCAAACAGTATGCCGGGAATGGGTATGATGGCATATAATAAAAGGTTCTGCCACGGAGCAAAAAAGATGCTTGTGAAGATTACTGCTGATACTCCGCCTGATGCCCCGACTGAATTATACCAATGGTTATCTTTATGTTTCTTAAGAGTGGTAAGGGAAGAAATAATTATTGCTCCAACATAAAGGAGTAAATAAGCCAGGGTCGGAAACATTAGCATTCCCCTGGCTTCAAGGCGCTGAAAATACTGTTCTACTGCTGTGCCGAATGAGAAAAGAACCAGCATATTAATAAAAAGATGAACCCAGTCCGCATGCAGCAGTCCATGAGTGAGCAGCCTGTAGTATTGTTTTCGGTGATAAACCTGGTAGGGATTGAACTGAAGTTTATTCATCAGTTCAGGCCGGGAGAAAGCAAGAATTGATGTGATTGCCGTGAAGATTACAATTATAACTGTCATATCGGATTTTTTTTTCAAATGTACATGAATTTTGCATCTAAATAAAATTGTACAATGCACTGACAACAGCATGCAAAATTGACGATTACACATGCTGCGTTTAGTGCTTTTATAATTAATATAACCTGACGTGCAAAGAGTTTGTTTTTTTGAAACAGGAAAAACAGCTAGTGCAAAATTTTGTATACCAGCTCCTTGAGAAGGTCGCCGTCACTTGCTGATGAATTTCCAAATCCTTTTGACCGCATATCGTATTCCCTGAGCCAGGATATTATAAGTGCAGTTTTTCGTGGGTTGTATTTTTTTGAAGCTTGTTCATATTCGGATACAAAATAGGGATTAATTTTAAGTGCAGAAGCTATATTTTTTTTCGATTTATCTTTCAGGAAATGTAATGTAAATATTTTACTGAAATAAAAAAACAATGAGGTAATAGTTAAGGTAAAAGGATTGTCTTTCGGATTTTTGGCAAAATAATTGATGATCCTGTTCGCCTTTAATACATTTTTTTGCCCCAGCGCCTTTTGCAATTCAAAATTGTTATAATCTTTACTTATCCCGATATTACGTTCTATGCTTAATGTCGTGACCTTCTTATCATTTTCAGGAAGTGCAAGTATGAGTTTCTCCAGCTCATTCTCAATCTTGCCCAGATCGGTGCCAAGATATTCTACAAGAAGCATGCTTGCTGAAGGTTCTATGCTGCATTTTTTGTTTCTAAGCCATGATGTTATCCAGTCGGGTATCTTGTTTTCGTATAATCTTGAAGATTCAAGCAGTGCACCATTACATTCCTGAACAGCTTTATATAATTTTTTTCTTTTATCATATGTGTTATATTTATAGTTAATTACAAGAATAGTTGAATTTAATGGATTTTTGACATATATGAACAGATCATCAATGTCCTTCATCTGCTGGGCTTCTTTCACTACGATAAGCTGGTGATTTGACATCATGGGAAATCTCCGGGCGGCGTTTATTACTGTTGCTGCATCAGTATCTTTTCCATAAAGTACAGTCTGGTTAAATGCCTTTTCTTCTTCGGTTAAGATTTTATTTATCATGAAATCTGTTAACCGGTCTATATAATAAGGCTCCTGGCCTGTAAAAAGATAAACCGGCCGGTATATCTTATTTTTAAGTTCGTTATATATTTCTTTTGCTGTCATTGATTCTATAGATTAGTATGAGCATAATGCTAACCCAACTTTGCTTTTTTCTGCCGGATACCGGCCGGGCATTTAAAATTTAAGATGCTTTACCGAAGATGAGTGGGTGATTATTTCATGTAAAGCATTGACCCCAATGGTTAAATGATCCTTAACAAATAATTCAGTTACTCTTTTGTCGCTTTCCGAAGTTTTTATACCTGTTGAAATCATGGGCTGGTCTGATACAAGTAGCAGCGCCCCGGATGGTATGCCATTGGCAAAACCTACAATGAATATCGTTGCGGTTTCCATGTCAATTGCCATTGCCCTGGTTTTCGTCAGATACCTTTTAAACCGTTCGTCATATTCCCATACGCGCTTATTGGTTGTAAAAACTGTTCCTGTATAGTAATCCCTTTCGGCTTTTACTATGGCTGATGAAACCGCTCTTTGCAGATTAAAGGCAGGAAGGGCAGGTACTTCAGGAGGAAGGTAGTCGTTAGATGTACCCTCACTTCGTATTGCTGCGATGGGTAGTATTAAATCGCCAAGCTTGTTCTTCTTTTTAAGTCCACCGCACTTACCTAGAAACAATACTGCTTTTGGATTCACCGCACTCAGGAGGTCTATTATTGTTGCTGCATTGGCACTTCCCATCCCGATATTGATTAAAGTAATAC
>CAZFOO010000057.1:16437-23202 GCA_964520585.1 uncultured Bacteroidales bacterium | reverse complement strand
TAGCCAGCTTTACTTTTTGCTGATTTTGTCTGATGAAAAATTCGGATAAAAAAAAATCATGTACATTTATATCTCTTAATCAAAAATTCTTTTATATGCAAACTTACAGATGCACAGTATGTGGATATATGTATGATCCTGAAGCCGGTGATATGATGGGAGGTATTGAACCGGGAACAGCTTTTGAAGATCTTCCGGACAACTGGAGATGTCCGGTTTGCGGAGTAGGGACGGATGAATTCAGGGTTATGGATTGAAAATTCTGTTTTATTCAGGGATATTCTCCAAAATATCCAGAAGCAGTTGCCAGAATTTTTTAACTGATCCTGCATGAAGCCTTTCATCGGGTGAATGTGCCCCCTTAATTGTTGGGCCGAAAGATATCATATCAAGATCCGGATATTTTTCCAAAAACAAACCGCATTCCAGTCCCGCATGTATTGAACGCACCACCGGTGAAGTCCCAAAAAGCCTGTTGTATGAAGATTCACTTAAACTGAGTATCCGGGAATCACTGTCAGGTTCCCATCCAGGGTAATTTCCTGTTTTTTTGACGTTTGCGTTTGCGAGCCGGAAAACACATTCCACCATTGAGGCAATATCTGTTTTTGATGATTCCGAGGAGGAGCGCTGACTGGTGGTTATGGTTATTTTCTCATTGTCAAATTTTACCGATGCCAGGTTGGTCGATGTTTCAACCATCCCTTCAATTTGCCGGCTCCATGACATCACACCATTGGGACAGGCATACAGTGAATAGAGAAGGTCAAGCTGTGAATTTTCGTCAATTGCCCGACCCGGCAGCTCGAGGGTCTCAAGTGAGATATGGAAGTCCCCGCCATTATATGCCAGTTCACGGGATACATCTTTGGCAAAACCGGTATGATACTCTTTCAGGGCCCGGATATCTTCGTGGTGGACAGAAAACAATGCTTCGGCCTCCCTGGGAATCGCGTTACGAAGATTTCCGCCGTCAAACCATACCAGTTTCATATCTAACCTGTTATTTACATTCCACAGGAACCTGTTAAGTATCTTATTGGAATTACCATGACCCTTATGTATATCATCACCTGAATGTCCGCCTTTAAGTCCCCCCACGCGGACCTTAAATCCCCTGTGGGATGAGGGAATCTCTTCGGTATCATATTCGATGGTGGCAATCGTGTCTATTCCTCCTGCACAACCAATAAAAAGCTCTCCTTCGTCTTCGGAGTCAAGATTAATGAGGATTCTGCCTTCAAAAAAATCCGGTTTCAATGCAAAAGCCCCGGAAAGTCCGGTTTCTTCATCAACGGTAAAGAGGCACTCTATCTTGCCGTGCCGGAGGTCTTGCGATGATAGTATTGCCAGCTGTGCGGCCATTCCGATCCCGTCGTCAGCTCCAAGGGTTGTGCCTTTGGCTTTGATCCATTCTCCATCTGCGAAGGGTGTTATAGGATCTTTTTCAAAATCATGTACGGTGTCTGAATTCTTTTCGCATACCATATCCATATGGCTTTGCAGAACAACTGTTTTCCTGTTTTCATATCCTGCTGTTGCATTTTTTGAGATAAGTACATTACCAGCATTATCTTTTTTACATTCGAGGTTGTGTTTTTTAGCAAAGCGGGTAAGATAACTGATTATTTTGTCCTCTTTCTTTGATGGCCTGGGTATTTTGCATATTTTTTCGAAATATTCCCAGAGCAGTACAGGTTCGTAATTTTTAAATATGCTCATGATCAAGATAGGTTAGTGGACATGATACGATGTTGCAGATGTTCCCTGCACAATAATAGCAGTTTTTTAACAGATAGCAATTTTTATAAACCATGATAATAAAGGAGAGAGAAATTTTTTGACAAACAGTTAGAATGAAGAAGCAAACCACTTCATAGTGAGGTGCAAAACAGCAATCCTGGGATAATCTGAAGTTAATCTGAAGGCAATCCAAAGACAATCCGGGAAAACAATTCCGGAAAACAATTCCGGAAGGCAATCCAAAGACAATCCGGGAAAACAATTCCGGAAGGCAATCTGAAGGCAATGCTGGAAAACATTCCCGGAGGGCATTAAAGCGTCCCGGAATTCCAGGATATGATAGTATCTTCGGTATAAATTATCCGGGAAAAATGATCAGCCGGGGGTTAACTTTAATGCTGGGTTTTTCGGTCAGTTTAAGTATTTTTGTAATTCAGGGAATGTTAAAGTTTTCCGGTGAAGCCGGGATTTTATCCAAATGTTTTTTATGTGCCGTTTGATGATCTTTTCTCTTCTACTTAATTTGCTGGTTTTATCTGAAGCAGTGAGTGGTGCTGACAGGCTCTCTATGCAATCAGATATGATGATATACCCTGCATCACACTTTCCTGATTCTACGCTTTCCGGTGAAATAGATGGTGATATGGAACGTTGGGTTGATTCGGTCTATTCATCTCTTTCTTTGGATGAACGTATTGCCGGTTTATTTTTGGTTGATGCGGTGATCTCTGAAGATATCCATAAAGATTATGAATTAGCCGGCCATATTATTGATTCCCGGCCGGGAGGGATTATTGTCAGATCGTCTGGTCAGCGGGCAGGGTATGTGAAAGAATATATTGGATTTTTGCAAAATAAGAGCAGCTTGCCACTCATTATTGCTGCAACAGGGGGGATTAGTGGTGACGGGGGGTTTAGGGAGCTGCCCCATTATCCATCCTATCAGTCATTGGCAGCAATTCAGGATGATCGTCTCTTTTATGAACTTGGTGCAGAGAGGGCACGCCAATATAAGCTTTTGGGGTTCGATTTGATGTTTTATAATATGTATCCTGCTGTTGGTAATGAACTTTTTCCCGTTAAAGGAAATGATATCATAAGAGATAATGCCACATTATTGCCCGGGAATAGTCTAAACGCTTGGATTCGAGGTATGTATGCAGGTGGTATGCCGGTTGCCCAGGAAGATAGGGAGAGCCGCACCGGGATTCCGGCTGGTCTCAGGGATGCCGCAAAGACCGGGTCTGCAAGGGAGTTTGCAGATTATATAAGGAATCAGGATTTATTATTTTATACTTCCGATATTCCATCGTCAGTTTCAAGGGTTAAGGATGCCTTAGAAAAGGGATTGGTATGCAGGGAGTTCATTGAAGAAAAATCCCGACAGATCCTGGAATATAAATATCATAATGATTTGGCGCGGATTGCCGGTGAATATGGATATAACGGACAATCATCCGGGTTTTTGGAGTCTGCCGATAACGGACTGCTTAAAAGAAAGCTCACCCGGGCATCTGTTACCCTTCTTTTGAACCGGGATGATGCAGTGCCTGTCCGCAACCTTGATAAGGGTAAGTTTGTCCTCCTTGAGATTGGTCGCACAGGATCTTTTATAAGCAGGGTCAGGGATTATGTTGATATGCCTGTAATATCGCCCGATACCGGTTCTCCCATGGCTTTCGGACAAAGCCTGGACAGCCTTGAAGGCTATGACCGGATAATAGTATCTGTTTCCGAAACCGGACTGTTTGATGATCATTCCTTTAATGATATTATAGACAGAATGATGCAGATTCTGACTTCAAGAGAATCTATTATCATGCTTTTTGGTCCCTCTTCACTAATTTCTGCCATTGATGGTATTGAAGAAGTGAGGGGACTGGCAATAGGGTATGAGGGCGGCGAACTTGTCCAGGACCTTTCTGCGCAGATGCTTTTCGGGGCACATGAAGCTACCGGCCGGCTGCCGGTTGATTCCGGCACCTTTTTCCCAGAACGATCAGGATTGTCGAGTCCGGGTGGATTAAGGCTCAAATATTCAATTCCCGAAGAGTCGGGACTTGACAGCAAAATGATAGTGCCTCAGATTGACTCAATCGTTACTGCCGGCATAAAGGCAAGGGCATTTCCGGGTTGCAGGGTTTTGCTGGCACATAAGGGTATGATAATAGTTGACAAAGCATATGGCCATCATACATATGCAAAACGTATAAGGGTTGATAAAAATGACCTGTATGACCTTGCGTCCGTCACCAAGATAACCGGTCCCCTGCCCATTTACATGAAGCTTGTGGATGAAGGAAAGCTGAATCTTGACCTGCCGCTGAGTCACTATTGGGATGACTGGCAGAACAGGTTCCTTCGCCGGTCAAATAAGGATGATCTGGTTTTCAGAGATCTCCTTACCCACCAGTCCGGTATTACCCCATACATAAATTACTGGGAGCAGACGTTGAGGAACGGCAGCTACCAACGTCGCTGGTACAGTCCGGAAAGATCCGGAAAATATGCCTTGCAAATATCAGATCATCTTTATCTTCCTGAAAAGTTTAAAAAGAAGGTTTACCGGGCAATAAGAAAGAGTGAACTTCTATCGCACGGAGAATACAGGTATTCGTGCCTGCCTTTTATTGTATCACCCGAAGTAATATCAGAAATCGACGGCAGGCAATATACTGATGCACTGTATAATGATTTTTACAGGCCTCTGGGGGCATCATCCCTGCGTTATAATCCGCTTGATATTTTCTCCGTCCATCGGATTGTTCCTACAGAGGTTGACAATGGTTTCAGAAGGCAGCTTGTTCACGGTTATGTTCATGATGAGGCTTCTGCCGTTCTGGGTGGTGTCAGTGGCAATGCCGGACTATTTTCTACGGCAGGGGATCTTGCCAAGCTTATGCAGTTGTACCTTAATAAAGGTGAATATGGTGGAAAAAGATATCTTTCCGAGGAAGTGGTAAATGAATTTACCAGTGTGCAGTTTCCAGAAAACAATAACCGCAGGGGAATAGGATTTGACAAACCGGTACTTGACAATAAGCAGCGTCCTCCCGAAAGGGCTTATCCATCTGAGGGAGCATCAGATTCAAGTTTCGGTCACAGTGGGTTTACCGGAACCTTTGTCTGGATTGATCCTGAATTTGACCTGATGTATGTATTTCTATCCAACAGGGTATATCCCACTAGGGAAAACAATCTAATTAGCAATATGAATATAAGGACGGATATACTCCAGGTTCTGTACGATGCGATTAAGGAAAGCAGAAAATGAAACCTGGATTCCGGACCGATAGTTACAAGTGAAACTGGTCTGACTGGCCAATGATTTATAATGCAGGAAAGGGGAAAAACACTTCTCTTATAAAATAGATGATAATAGTAACAGATGCCGCCAGTTTAAGTCCCACACCCAGCAAAAACCCTGCAAAAGAACCAAGTCCCGCAACAACAGCCTGTCTGCCGGTACGACCTGAAAGGAGTTCTCCCATCACAGCTCCCGCAAGAGGACCCAGGAGCAGGCCGAGTGGCGGAAAAAAAAATATTCCCACTACCATCCCTATTGCTGCTCCCCACATTCCATACTTTGAACCCCCAAATCTCCCTGTGGCCCATACTGGAACAAGGAAGTCTATGATAGTCACTGCAACTGCCAAAAGGGCCATCAGCCATAAGAACTGCACAGAGAAATCAGCATAATCAGTGTAATGAACCAACAGCAGTGCCAGGAAACTAACCGGAGGGCCCGGCAGGACAGGCAGGAAACAACCTGCCAGACCTGCAAACAGAAATATCAGGGCAAATATGAGAAGTATAATATCCATATTACTGTAAAGATAATATTATGCTTACATTCCGGGGAAGATAGGGGACTATAAACAATCTTTTTTAAGACTGCATCCTGCGCATGATATGCAGGAATTGTCTTTAACCTTGTTATTTAAAGGCATAAACATTTTTACCATATGATATAAAGTATATGCCGAAGCGTAAAGAATGATCGTGTATGTTATAAGATCCTGCATAGTAATATGTTTTAAATTAAAAAATGATAGTGCCAACCTGATATACTAAGAAAGACATTATCCAGGCCAGGCCTGTTGTATAAATTACGGTGAATAGCGCCCACTTCCAGTGTCCGGATTCATTTTTTATAGCAGCTATGACTGCCACGCAAGGAAAATACAGCAGTATAAAAACCAGGAATGAGAGTGCTGATGCTGTTGTAAATACCTTTGAACCGTCAGGATACCTTTGCTTCTGAAGTTTTTCACCAAGAGTTTCTGTCGGCAGGCTGGCTTCGGGACTTGTGTGGTATAATACCCCCATGGTGCTTACTACAATTTCTTTTGCAGCTACTCCCGAAAGCAGTGCTACTCCCATCTTCCAGTCAAAACCCAGAGGAGCTATAGCGGGTTCAATGAACATGCCGATCCTTTGAATGTAAGAATAGTGGTGACTTCCGGATTGATCTGCTGTATTTTGTGTAGCCGGTTGCTGTTGCCTGTCCGTCATAGTGCCATTATTTTCAGCGTGATAATTACCTGCATCATCACTTATTTGCCAGACAGGGCTTTCAGGCTTTTCAATTATTGATGCATTATTCACTCTATGTTCAGGATTCCTGGGAAAATATCCAAGTGCCCAGATTATTACCGAGGCTACTAAAATAATCCCTCCCATCTTCTTAAGGTATTGCGAACCTTTATGCCACATATGCCTGGTTGTGGTCTTCAAAGTTGGTACCCTGTAAGGAGGCAGTTCCATAACAAAAGGAACGTCTTCGGAACGGAAAAGGAATTTTTTTAATATCATCGCCGCAACTACAGCCATAAGAATACCCAGTCCGTAAAGGCTGAAAAGGACAGTGCCCGGGTGCTCCGGGAAAAAGGCGCCTATGATAAGTACATATACCGGGAGCCTGGCACTGCAGGACATAAAGGGATTTATGAGCATTGTCAGCAGCCGGTTGTTTCTGTTTTCTATGGTCCGGGTTGCCATTATGGCCGGTACATTACAGCC
>CAZFOO010000057.1:0-16427 GCA_964520585.1 uncultured Bacteroidales bacterium | reverse complement strand
GCCAAGGATCAGGGGGATAAATGACTTGCCATGCAGTCCTATCTTATGCATCAGCTTATCCATAATGAATGCAGCTCTGGCCATATATCCGGTATCTTCCATCAGTGATATAAAAAAGAAGAGTATAAGTATATTTGGAAGAAATACAATTACACCCCCGACACCTCCGATTATTCCGTTTATCAGTAGGTCCTTCAGGCTTCCTTCATTCATCCGTGTATCAAAAAACTCACTTGCTGCGCCAATTATTTGCTCGATCCACTCCATCGGATATGCGCCAAGTGTAAAAGTTGCCTGAAACATAATGAATATGAATAACAGAAATACAGGGAATCCTAAATACTGATGGGTGAGTATGGTATCAATAAGCTCTGATCTTTTCTTTCTGGTATTACTGCCACGTTCCATCGTTTCTTTAAGTGCTCCTGAAATGAAACCGTATTTTGCATCGGTTATCAACGTCTCACTGTCTTCGGAAAAAGCAGATTCCAGCCGGCGGATCTCCCTGGCCGAGGTACCTGTTATTTCCATTGCATTATGAAGTCCGGATACCATTTCATTGGCGTCCCTGTCTTTTTCAAGCAGTTTCAACGCCAGGAACCTGGTCGACACCTTATTAGTAAGATGTAGGTTTTCAGGGTGTTTGATCTTGTCCTGAATCCGTTTAACTGAGTTTTCTATTTCATGACCGTAATTAATGTGAATATGTCGCAGATCACGGTCATCATCCTCATAAACATCAATAACTTTTTGGAAAAGATCTTGAATACCAATGTTTTTTGAGCCTATGGTTGGTACTACGGGGACTCCTGTCATTTTCCCAAGTGAATCATAATCGAGTTGATCTCCCGATTCCAGAAGTTCATCATACATGTTAAGGGCCATTACCACCTTTATATCCATATCTATTAACTGGGTGGTAAGATAGAGGTTGCGTTCCAGGTTGGAGGCATCTGCTACATTAATGACTACATCAGGCATTTTAGTGGTTATGTGCCTTCTTACAAAAAGCTCTTCAGGTGAATAGGCAGTAAGTGAATAGGTGCCAGGCAGATCAACAATATTTAATTTGTAACCTTTGTATGAAAATTTACCCTGTTTGGCATCAATAGTAACACCGCCGTAATTGCCGACTTTTTCTTTGGATCCGGTTGCATAATTAAAAAGAGTGGTTTTACCTGCATTCGGATTTCCCACCATCGCAACATTTATAAGTCTCCCTTTTTTTTCGGCTTTTCTTTTGAGCCAGTCTTCTGTTATCACTCCTCTGAACTGTTCTTTTTCCTTTCTCGAGGCCGCTTCGGGTGTAATAACTTCTATAAGTGCCGCCTCACTTCTTCTCAGAGAAACTTCGTAACCCATTATGCTGTATTCCACCGGATCTCTCAGTGGGGCGTTTTTTATCACCTTTACTGATTTACCCCTTACAAAACCCATCTCAGTGATTCGTTTGCGGAAAGCACCACGTCCTTTGACTTTGGTTATTATACCAGTCTGATAGTTATATAGGTCTGCAAGGGTCATTTAAGATATGATGTGATCATATTGGTTTATAGTATCTGGCAAAGATTTCTGAAAATATTAATACAGGCAGGTTATATAGTGACTTTCACCTTGTGCCCGCAGTGTCTTGATTTTATGGTAAGTACCGGATCATTATGATTACCGTTTATAAACGGAAGGCAAAAGTAGTTGATATAACCAACTATTCAAATACCAAAATGTAGGTATTTTTCAAAGCTATCTGCAATTTTCAGTCAATTATGAGCTATTAATTTTAAGGGTCGGGATCCGGTTTGTGAAAAAACATTAACTTTATTAAAATGTTTACTTGTTATATACGTTTAAAAGTGATATAAAAGCCGGGCTATGGATGATGAGAATATATACGAACGATTGCAGGATATTTTTGGGCATGTTCCTGAGAACTTCAGCATCCTGGAAGAACAGATAGATATTGACCTTCAGATGGAATACTTTGAATTCTCCAGGAATTTCAAGAAAAATAATATCTCAGGGAATATTCTTGAAGTTAAAGATAATTTATATAACAGTGAGCATCCGCTGACCAATAAAAAGAAACTTCTTGTACAGCTTGCATCACTTGAAGAGGTTAAGGCATACCGTGCAATAGAAAAATACCTTGAGAATCCTGACGATGAATTGAGGGACTGGGCTGTTCTGGCATTTCAGGAAAGCAGAATGCTTCTTCAGAGTAAATTTCTGGATGAAAACCAGGTTTTTATCTCAACCGGACTTGGGGGAAAGGGTTCGAAGCTCAGATATTTTGTTGTTATTATCAACAGGTTTGATAAAATATTTGATGATTTTCAGCAAAAGCTTGTAAACACTGAATTTGAATTTATCCTCAATAAGCACGATGCCGAGCTGGAGAAAGTTGATTTTATGGATAATTATTGTACATTACTAGCCGTGGTACCCATAAATGCTTCCATTCGCGACATATTCAAATCCGCTATCGCCGAATGTAATGAATATGGCGGGTTTATAAAGCCTAACTTTATTGTTACCAATGTTAAGAAGCTTTCTTATGAAGAAATAACCGAGTTTGTCAGCAATCAAAACAAAACCGGTAATTTAGATACGTAATGATGCGGATGCGGTGCATTTTTTCACCTGATCATTAATTTAAAAAGTTTGGAGATGATTACCGAAAAGTTGATTATTGGTGCTGTTGCCGGTGATATGGTTGGCTCACTGCACAAAGGGAAAAAGCCCGGACCGGAAAGCTTTGATCTGTTGAATGATAGACCTGATTTCACCTCTGATACCGTACTTAATGTTGCAGTTATGGAGTCTTTATTGCGTGAAAGGGATTATGCACGGAGTCTTAAGGTTTATGGCAGGAAATATAAGGATCGTGATTACGGAAAGGCCTTTGACAGATGGCTGCAGCAGGATGATCCTAAACCTTACCATAGCTGGAATAACGGGGCTGCCCTGAGAGTCTCACCGGTTGGTTTCGCATGCAGGACGCTGAAAGAAGTTTCTGATGAGGCGTATAACTGTGCCAGTGTGAGTCACAATCATCCTGATGGAATAAAGGGGGCCGTGGCAATTGCTGTATCAGTTTTCCTGGCAAGGAACGGCCGGACAAAAGATGAAATACGTGATTATATTGAATCAACATTCAGTTATGACCTGCACAGGCAGATCGATCATATCAGGCCGGATTATTATTATGACAGGTCCAGTGAAGCTTCTGTGCCCGAATCTATAATAGCTTTTCTTGAAAGCACCGACTATGAAAATGCCATCAGGCTAGCCATTTCCCTTGGTGGTGATAGCGGCAGCCTGGCATGCTTAACAGGTGGAATAGCACAGGCCTTCTACAAGGAAGTGCCCGTGAAGATAACTAATTATGTAATAGAGCAACTACCACATCAAATGCTTGAAACACTTAATGAGTTCAGCAAAACATATCCATTAAGTCTTTTTCATTGATTGAGTTGATGAAATGCACCGGAGTACGATTACTCCTCAAGATCATCAAAGTTTACGTTAGTAAAGCTTTCACTTAACTCTTCCTCTTTTTCCGGATTGGTTTTTTCCTGATCCGCAATATAAGGCTGTTCTTTTGAAATATAGGCGATAACCTCGGTCAGCCCATCATTAAACTTCTCAAAATCTTCTTTGTAAAGGAAGACTTTATGTTTTTCAAAATACTGTTTGCCATCCTTGTTAAAACGTTTTTTACTCTCGGTGATAGTCAGGTAATAATCATTATTCCTGGTGGCCTTTACATCAAAAAAGTAGGTCCTTTTACCTGCTCTGACTGTTTGTGAGAAAATCTCCTGTCTTCCCCCATTCTCTCCTTCGGGTTTTTTTTCATTCTCTTCCATCTTCCTGCTTTTTTTGTATTAATACTTATTATGACTGAGAAAGTCCGTGATTTGATTCAAAAAGTCAAGTTATCGACCGGACAGCTAATTTAATTTTTTTTTTCTATTCAAGAAAATAGTCCCGGGCATAATTACAGGCAACCGGGATCATAAAGTTTAAAATAAGTGATATTGTGACTATTATTTAGCAAATAAAATAATTTTGTAAGTCAAACACAAATTTGCCGTCAATAAAACAGGTAATTAATTTTAAAAATACATACTTGTTTATGCAAAAAGTATTTACTTTGCAGCTTCGTATTTTTAATACAGATGCTCTTTAAATAAAATGATAAGCAGGAGATTACTACGGATCAAGGTATTGCAGGCAGCTTATGCACATTTTAAATCCGGTATAGACTCACTTGACAGATCTGAAAAAGAATTGTTTTTCAGTATTGGAAAGACCTATGAGCTGTACCTCTCGGTATTTGTTCTTATTACGGAACTTGCCAGATACGCACGGGGAAGGATTGATCTGGCCCGCACAAAGCTCTCTCCAACATATGAGGATCTTCATCCCAATACCAGGTTTGCCGACAATTTACTGATCCGGCATCTGGATCATCATGAATCGCTTGGTTCGCTTATAAGACAATACAAAATCTCCTGGGTTAACAATCCTGAACTGATCAGGGAACTCTACAATCAGTTGATAAAAAGTGATTTTTATTTGTCTTATATGGCCATGGAAGAGACAACATGGCAAAATGATAAAAAGTTTATACTGCAATTGGTTAATGAATTCTTGCTCTATTCGGAATCTCTTGATTCGGTTCTGGAGGAGAGGAGTATATACTGGAATGATGATCTAGAGTTCGTTGTTCAGATGGTCGATAAGAGCCTGAAAAAATATAATGGGAATGATGATCTGCCCATCCCGGTATATTCACTTTTTAAAGACGAAGAAGACAGGCAGTTTGTGAAAAATCTATTCCGGAATGTTGTTATGAGTCACAACGAATATGAGAAGCTGATCGATCATCACACGCGTAACTGGGATGTCGAACGAATTGCATTTATGGATATACTGATCATGGAACTGGCAATTGCAGAAATCCTTATAAATGAATCAATTCCTACCAGAGTATCTTTTAACGAATATATTGAGATATCCAAATATTACAGTACCCAGAAAAGCAGTAATTTTATTAACGGTATCCTTGACAAGATAATACAACAACTTAAAGAGCAGAACAGAATAATAAAAAAGGGCAGGGGACTGATTGGTGAATAATTGCAAAAAGGGGTGTTTGCTATTGTGGTCAATTTGTGTTTATTTTGTCAAAGGAAATTAAATTTTCTCATAACATAGTTGATGTATAAAATCAGAGCTTTTTTTTTCCTGCTTTTCATTGCGGGTGTGTTTCTCTCTTGCGGAAGGGATCATTCAGATGCCTCCGGCGCCGGATTAAAATCTCAGGCTGATGGAAAAGGGGACCCAAAAATTGACTTCCGGACCCGGCGGTATGATTTTGGTAAAGTTAAAAATGGAGAACAACTGGCTTATACATTTATTTACAAGAATACCGGAGATGTACCTCTTGTGATTCACTCAGCCCGTGCCGACTGTGGCTGTACAGTGGCCGAATATGACAGTGAACCCCTTGCACCCGGAAGTGAAGGAAAGATAAAGGTTATATTTAACACCAGGGGATTCCATGGACAACAGACAAAAGCACTCCACCTGTCAACCAACGCAGAAGAAGGTTTTGTAACACTTGCCCTGCGTGCAATGGTAGAATAGATAATTTTTAACCATAATTTATACAAATGACAATGATTAATTTAAATGTTTTATTGCTGATGGGGCAGCCACAGGAAGGCCAGAGCCCGTTTATTTCATTTTTGCCTCTGTTACTTATTATCCTTGTGTTCTATTTCTTCATGATACGCCCGCAGATGAAAAAGCAAAAGGAGCTAAGAAATTTCAGGGAGTCTCTTTCCAAAGGAGATAAGATCGTTACAACCGGTGGTATATATGGTAAGATTAACGATATATCCGGCCAGGTGGTAACCATGGACGTAGGCAACAATGTCCACATTAAAGTCGATAAAAACGCTGTGCTCAAAGATCCCACCGATCTGGCCGGGCAACGTTAGGACAGTTTCGCAGTTACTGCGGATTTATCATAATAAACAGGATATTTGAACCGGGAGTACAATATAATATTCAGGAACTTAATTGGGAAACTTACCCGGCTGAGATTGAACAGGAAAGTAATGGTTTTCCTTTTCTTTCTCCTTTTATCAACTATTTTCTGGTTTTTAAATGCGCTTGGAAGGGAATATACAGCAGAACTGAGTTATCCGGTAAAATATACAAACTTCCCGGAAGATAAAGTGATGGTTGGCGATCTGCCCCCAAGCTTGCAGTTGACAGTGAATTCCCATGGCTATACGCTCCTCAAGCACTATGTCAGCCGCAGGTTACTGCCTATAGTTTTTGATGTGAATTCATTTTCTCTAAACAAGATGCCTGATACGGAGGCCGGCATTTTTTATATTCTTTCTTCTACAGCCGCAAACAGGATTGCCGGTCAACTAGGTGCTGACATAGAGATACTTGATGTACAGCCCGACACTTTGTTTTTCAGGTTCTCTGAGATGGTGAGTACTAAATTACCGGTGAAGCCTGTTATAGATCTTCAATTTGAACGACAGTTCATGATAAAGGGAAATTTAGGTGTAGAACCCGATTCTGTAACTGTTTCGGGACCCGGATCTATAGTTGACACCATGGAGTTTGTTCAAACCCTTCCATTTGCCAGATCGGGTATAAATGAGCCTGTGAAAGAAACTGTCGGGCTGGCTGATTTCACTAATATCTCCCTGTCCCATAGCAGAGTGACGATTGAGATTCCCGTTGAACAATTTACAGAATCCAGCGTAAAAATTCCTATTGAAACGGTTAACCTTCCTGATTCACTTGCTATTAAAATATTTCCCTCTGAAATAACCGTATCATACATGGTTGCGCTTTCAGATTATGAAAGAGTAAGTGTGCAACAATTCAGGGCAGCAGTCGATTACAACGATACTGCTACAGGGAACGGAAGGCTTGTTGTTCAGATCCTGAAACAACCCGAATTTATCAGGGGTATGCGTTTTTATCCGCGGACTGTAGATTATATTATTGAAAGATAATGCTTAAGATCGGAGTGACTGGAGGCATAGGTTCCGGAAAATCAGTTGTGTGCAGAATTTTTGCCATCCTGGGCGTACCTGTATACAACGCAGATGATCAGGCAAGAAAGATCATGAGAGATGACCGTCAGTTGCATGTTAAGCTCAAGGAAGCATTCGGCCAGGGAATAATAAAGGATGGTAAACCTGACAGGAAGGCCCTTGCAGGTATAGTGTTTAGTGATTCACTGTCACTCGGGAGATTAAACAGCATTGTGCATCCCGCAGTTTTATCTGATTTCAGATCATGGCTTGAAAGACACAGTGACGCTTCTTATATTGTTAAGGAGGCTGCCATTATGTTTGAATCGGGAATGTATGATCAGCTTGATGCTGTAATTCTGGTAACTGCCCCTGAATCTCTGAGAATTCAACGGGTAATGAATCGCGACGGTGAAAGTGAAGAGAATATCCGGCGCAGGATGGCCAGCCAGTGGAATGATGAAAAAAAAGAAAAGCTTGCCGGACTTGTGGTCAGAAATGATAATATAAATGCGCTTCTTCCCGTTATCCTCCAGTTGCATTCAGAATTTAGCAGGGGGATAATTTCAAAGGAAATATAAACCAACACGGTAATATAATGAAATGCATGAACCCGCAGGGGAGATCATAAGTGAAAATGAGATAAGACATGTGTTATAAATTTTAAAATTTAAAAAATGAATTTGAAGGATTTAATGGCCATATCCGGATATCCTGGCTTATACAGGTTTATTAGTCAGGGAAGGAATGCAATAATTGTTGAATCACTTGCCGACAAGAAACGTATGAGTGTTTATTCAACGTCAAAGATCAGCACACTAGAAGAGATAGCTGTTTATACCGATTCTGAGGAGTTACCCCTTTCGGATGTTTTTAAAAGGATTTACCACCATGCAGGCGGTAAGGAGATCCTGAATCATAAATCTTCCAATGAAGAGATAAAAAAATTCTTTGAGGAGGTGCTTCCTGAATATGACCGGGAACGGGTATATGTTTCCGATATGAAAAAGATCGTCCACTGGTACAATCTTCTTGTAAAGTATGATATGATAAACCCTGACGAAGAGGAAGAGGCAGGAAGAGACAGTAATAATGATACCGGTGAATCTGATAAGATGGATAATCCGGATAAGGCCGGAAGTTCAGGTGCAGGCAACAGATCCACTGCCGGCAACACTCCGGATGCATGAGCCTGCATATTGACGGTATTACATTAACCGAAGACAACCAATTATGAAGACAAAAAGGTAATTCAGGCAATCTGAAATCATATTAAAGAAAGAGCGGCGATCATTTGTGATCGCCGCTCTTTCTTATTAAAGTTTCTGTATTTGTTATCAACTTCTCAATAACCCGGGTTTTGATCAAGACCTGGGTTGGTACTGAGTAAACGCGCCGGATAGGGAAGCAGTTTCCTCTATGCGAATAAGACTAGTGCATTTAATAATAATTATTAAATTTGACTGGAATTTACATTTTCTTAACAATAAATTTTGATATTCCGTTTTAGTTGGTAATTTTGATAAAGAATGAGATGTCTAATTTTAAAGTAAAGGAGGAATAATATGGTAATAATCTTTTAATGTTTATGTTCAATTTTTGTCACGGATAAATCAATATATCCGTGTTAAATGTAATTTAACCTTAAAACCTTACACATTTATGAAAAAACTACCTAAATCCGGAAATTTATTTTTTCCGATGGAACATTTCCGAAGAAAAAGCTCTTTGACTAGAAAATTCATGAGTGCTTTTCTTGTAATGATCCTGTGCGTATTTCAACTCAACGCACAGCAACATGAAGTTTCGGGTGTCGTTACAGACGACAATGGCGACACTCTGCCCGGGGTTAACATCCTGGTTGAGGGTACTACTATTGGTACGGTGACCGATGCCAATGGTGAGTTTACCCTTACTGCGCCAACGCCCAACTCTATCCTGGTCGTATCTTTTGTGGGCTTTACAACAGAACGCTTTCCCATTGAAGGCCGGTCAACCATGGAAATAACACTGGTACCGGAACTCCGGGCAATCGATGAGATCGTGGTTGTTGGTTACGGCACAAGAATGAGGGAAGAGCTGACCGGTTCTGTTTCCAGCCTGGCTGGTGAGAAAATGGAATTATCTGCCGCGCCAAGTGCTCTCGAACGTATACAGGGACAGGTATCGGGGGTGACCGTCACCGCGTCAAACACACCAGGTGGTGAAGCCACTGTGCGGGTGCGCGGACTTGGTACCATTAACGACAATAATCCGTTATACATTATTGACGGAGTACCCACCGGTCCGGGTAACAACCTTAATCCCAACGATATCGAATCGATATCCGTACTAAAGGATGCTTCTTCCGCTGCTATCTATGGTACAAGGGGTGCCAATGGTGTTATCATTATAACCACCAAGAAGGGCCGCCAGGGGCAAAAACCTACTGTTAACTTCAACGTCCGCACCGGCATTACCCAGGCCATCAGTCAGTATGACCTGCTTAATACCCGGGAGTATGGTGAGGCACTATGGATGGAAGCAAGAAATAAGGGACTCACTCCGGGTGTAGATTTCGATCATCCCCAATATGGTGATGGAGCAGACCCGGTGATACCCGATTTCATTCTTCCTGCCGGTGCAATGGAAGGAGATCCCGGTACAACTATGGAGGATTACAGTTATTTTGATAAGCTGATCATGAGAGCAAACAAAGAGGGGACCAATTGGTATGATGAGATATACAGGAATGCTGTTTACCAGGAATATGATCTTTCTGTTGCCGGCGGGGGAGAAAACGTGACTTATGCTTTCTCGGGGAGCTACCTGGATGATGAAGGTATGCTTGAACACACCGGTTTTGAAAGGTTTACTTTCCGGAACAATGCCGATGCCCGGTTTACCGACTGGTTTAAAGCCGAGCAGTCCCTTCAGATCTTTTATACCAGTCCCTATGGTAACACAGACGATAATAGTGAAGCTTCCGGGGTTTCCTGGGCATACCGTGCGCAGCCTATTATACCCGTTTATGATATTGCGGGTAACTGGGGAGGATCAACGGCTCCTGCAATGGGTAATGCTCAAAATCCTGTTGCAGTGCTTGACCGTGCTAAAAATAATGGCGGGGACTGGTTCCGTATTCTTGGTAGTATAGCTGGTGATGCAACTCTTTATGAGGGCCTGACTTACAGGTCGATGCTGGGTTACAATTACGGCCAATGGAACGGGCGGTCGATGAGCCTGCCTAATCCGGAACATTCAGAACCGAACCTTGTTCCCGGTGTCAGTCAGAGTACCGACTATAGTCTGCAATGGAACTGGTCCAACACCCTTCAATTCGAAACTGAAATAGGCGATGACCAGAGAATCAATATAATCCTTGGTACTGAAGCCATTGATTACGATAACCGTTGGATGGGAGGCGGAAGGGTCCAGTATTTTTCCCTCTCTCCGGACTATATGCAGCTTGATTCGGGGGAAGGCCTCCAGACAAATTACGGTTCAGGTTCAGAATGGTCTCTCTTTTCGACATTCGGACGAGTAAACTATGATGTTATGGGCAGGTATCTTTTCGAAGCCACCGTCCGACGTGACGGGTCATCCCGTTTCGGAGCCGACAACCGTTATGCCACTTTTCCTGCTGCTTCATTTGGCTGGGCGTTGTCACAGGAAGATTTTATGGCTGGTACCAGGGGTTGGCTTGATTTTATGAAGCTCCGCATCGGATGGGGGATGTCCGGAAATGACAGGATAGGTAATTATGATACATTCTCAACTTATGCCGCCCATCAGCACCATGCCGCTTACGCCATAAGCGGGTCCAACAGTGATGCGGTTACCGGATTTCAGCCTTCCAGCTATGGTAATCCCAATGTAACATGGGAAACCACTGAAACTTATAACCTTGGTGTCAATCTCACAATGCTGAGAAGCACGATTAACTTTTCTGCCGATGTATGGCACAGGTACACCTCAGATATGCTTTACCAGCTGAGTGTACCTCAGGTGGCAGGTGTTGCCTCTCATCCTTTTGTAAATATCGGAGAGATGAAAAACCAGGGATTTGATATTGAGCTTGGTTATCAGAATACCGCTATGGGGGGTGATTTCAGATATGCTCTTACAGGAACCCTGTCAAGTTACAAAAACGAGATAATGAAGCTTTCTGAGGATGTTGAAGAATATATCGTTATGGGTGGCCTTCGCCAGCTTAATTACACAAGGGCTACCGTTGGCACGGCTTTCCCTGAATTTTACGGATATATAGTCGATGGTATGTTCCAGACCCAGGCAGAAGCTGATGCTCATCCCGTGGGAATAGGCGAGGATGGTACCTATAACCGTCCAGGAGGATTAATCTACAGGGACTTGAATGGAGACAATGTGATCGATCCTGATGACATGGACTACATCGGAAGTCCCCATCCTGATTTTACCGGCGGATTGAATATTGACATCGGATACCGGAACTTTGATCTGAACATGTTTTTCTATGGAAGCTATGGCAACGATATGATCAATTATGTGCGACGGTGGATAGACCTGGGCATGTTCAGCGGCGGCAAAAGCCATGACGCCCTTTACAACTCCTGGGGCAGCCCTTACCTTGATGATAATGCAAACGCTAAGCTTCCTGTACATGACCAGGCAGATGGTTCCCAGCAGCCTTCGTCATTCTGGGTTGAAGATGCTTCCTTCCTGAGACTTAAGAATCTGAGGTTAAATTACAGTTTGCCCGACAGGATCACCAACCGGATGCAGATCCAACGGTTACGCATTTTCGGACAGGTTTCAAATTTGTTTACTTTAACCGGTTACAGCGGACTTGATCCGGAACTGAATTCTTCCGGAGGGTATATGGGCCTTGACCAGGGCGCATGGCCAACCCCACGGCAGATTATGTTCGGTGTTACCCTTGGCATATAATATAAAGTATAAGATTAATTAATATAAAACAGAAGAACGATATGAAAAAACTATCAATAATACTGGCCATACTTATGGTTCTGGCCATATCATATTCCTGTTCTGAGGACTTTTTCGATAAGCAGCCCCTCGGGTCTACATCGGAAACTGTCTTTTATAATGAAAAGGGGATTGACGCACTGCTTATAGGTACTTACGGAATTATCAGCGGGGGTGCTGTGTGGGAAGTAAGCTGGGGTGCCTCTATACAGAACTGGACTTATGGTTCAGCTGCCTCTGACGATGCATATAAAGGATCGGAAGAAACCGACCAGATACCGGTTAATTTTATTGAAAGATGGGAAGTTACTTCTACCAATAATTATCCGGCAGATAAATGGAAACTGAACCTGGGTATGGGTGTTAACCGTGCCAATGAGGTGCTGAGGATCATAAGTCTTTCCGAGGATATTGATCCTGACTTCGTGATAAGGAGGACTGCTGAAGCACGTTTTTTAAGGGCATTGTTTAATTTTGAGGCATGGCTTGTGTTTGGGGACTACATACCCATTATTACCGAGGAAACCGAAGATCCTACTCTGATACCAAATGATAATCCTCCCGGTGCTGTTTTGGAGCATATCATCAATGACCTCAGATATGCCTGGGAAAATCTTCCGGAAACACAATCCCAGGTCGGACGTCCCACATTATACGCCGCCAAGGCACTGGCTGCACGGGCATATCTTCAGGAACTGGATTATGACTCTGCAAAACCTTTGCTTAATGATATTCTCGATAACGGGCCTTATGCGCTGATGCCCAATTTCTTTGATAACTACAGGATTGATCATAATAATAACCAGGAATCAATTTTTGAAATACAGGCCAACGTTAATGACATCAATGAATCACTGAATGCCGAGATGGGTATCGGCCTGAACTGGCCGCATGGCTCTGATATAAATATGTGCTGTGGTTTTCATCAGCCATCCCAAAACCTGGTAAATGCTTTCAGAGTTGATGAAGACGGGTTACCGGTGTTTGACCAGGTTAACGTGCATCTTAAGAATGATCAGGGTATTGGCTCTTCGGATGAGTTTATCCCCTTTGAGGATGAGGTTGATCCCCGGCTTGACTGGACCGTTGGCCGCAGAGGTATTCCATACCTCGATTGGGGTATTATGCGCGGAAGGGACTGGATTCGCGACCAGTCATGGGGAGGCCCTTATATGCCTGCTTTAAAGCCCTTCTTTTACAAATCCCAGCGTTATGAACTTTCCACCACCACAGGCTGGATGTCGGGAGTAAATGCCAATAATTACCGGTATATCCGTCTGGCTCATGTGAAACTATGGAGAGCAGAGGTAGCTGCTGCTGAAGGTGATCTGGAAACAGCACGACAGCACGTCAATGATATACGCCGCCGTGCCGGCAATGAACGGGTTATGGGCAGGGTGCTTATTCATGAACTCCCTGCCGGTGTATATCCGTGGGGGACTGGTACCAGTGACGAGGATTATCAGAGCGGTGGCGACGTTGATTGGGATCAGGAAGCTGCCAACTATAATATTGGTGAATATCCCGCTTTTGCTGATGATACAGAAGCAATGAGAGCCGTTCAGTGGGAACTGCGACTGGAATTTGCGACTGAAGGAATGCGTTTCTTTGACCTTCGCCGCTGGGACAATCTGCCGGCTAACCTTAATTCTGTACCTATGGCTGAAACACTCAATGACTTTGCCAGGGCTGACGAAGATATCAGGGGGGTCATGCGCGGAGCGACTTTTACTGAAAGGGATAAGTATCAGCCTGTGCCTCAGGCGCAGCTTGACCTGCAGCCAGATGTTCTGGAACAGAATCCTAATTACTAAGAGCAGGGATTTTTAATAAGTAGTAGTCAATAACAGGAGGCTGTCTGAAAAAGGCAGCCTCTTTTATATATCAGCACCGTTATGAATTGAAGGACCACGGCAGACTCCTAAAAAATATAATTACCAGATCTCAAAGCCTTTTTTATCCAGGAGGTTTCCTTTGGAACCCCTGAATTCCACTTCGAATTTCCCTTTATTATTAAAAAACAGTGATTCCATCACCACTTCCTGTCCCTGATCTATCTCATGCTCTATGGATTCAATAAAGATGCGCTGTCCATCCTGGTATCCGTATAGGTTGGCTATGACTGCCGTATCATCAAAATTACGCCCCAGCCATAGCTGAGCCCATACATTTTTGCCCTGCATAAAAACCGAATCTTCGCCTATGCAGGGATTAGCAGGCCTGATGTCGGAGCATAACCGGATTTCTGCCGGTTTTTCTTCCTTGCAGGATAATACCACCATGGTCAGCAATGCCAGAAAAAACAATATTTTTCTCATTTCTTGTAGTTTTTAATATAAAGCTATAATGTAAATGAACATAAAATTTGACTTTTTGCAGAGTAAATATATATGAATTATTTGCATCCTAATAAAATCATAAAATGCAGTGTCAGCAGCATGCAAAATTGACTTTGTCGATTTAAATTTGATCAATGTTATTACCTAATGGGAACACTAATATAAGTAATTTATTTTGGTTTAAGCAGCCCGGGATTTTTGATCTTTTGTTGCCTGTGATGAGGGTTTGTTACATAACAATGCATTGTGTGGCATAAATTTCATTATTATTGTAAATATTTCTGTTTGAATCAGAATTGAATGAATTTAATTACCAGGTTTGGTAAATTATTTTTCTAGAAGGTGAGCCGTCCATGAATTATTTTTTTATTTTACTTGCTACACAGATTATTTTCCCTTTTTTAACTGGTTGTTCCGAACCGGATAACGGATTTATTGGACTACCCGGTGAGCCGCTTTATTATGAGTACGATATGGATAATCTTGAATATTACGATGGATTCTATGGATCGGAAGCCAGAGGAGTGCTTGAGAATCCTGCTATTATAGAAGCTTCGGGCATAGCCGTAAGCCGTAATAATCCGGACCTGATATGGGTGAACAACGACAGCGGCGATCATAACAGGCTGTTTGTGGCAGGTAAAAATGCAGAAAACTATGGGGAATTTATGATCCGGGGAGCATATAACAGGGACTGGGAGGATATGGCAGCGGGACCAGGACCGGAGTCCGGGATAACCTATCTTTATATCGGGGAGACCGGCGACAATTATGCACAGTATGAAATCATGTCGATATACAGGCTGCCGGAACCTGATATTTCTGAACTTGATTCGCTCACCTATACCATGGTGGAAGGAGTTGAACGTATAGATTATGTTTATCCCGACGGATTATCAAGAGATGCCGAAACTCTTATGGTCGATCCCCTTACCAGGGATATTTACATTGTTACCAAAAGGGATGAAAGGTCCATCATATTCGCCGCCCGGTATCCCCAGGATACTGAAAAGATTATTAGTCTTGAAAAAATTGGCTATTTTCCTTTTAATCGTGCCCTGGCCGGTGATATCTCTGCCGATGGCAGTGAAATAGCAATAAAGACCGATGCCCGGATATATTACTGGAAAAGAAATGCTGACGAAGCGGTTTATGAGACATTTAAACGCCAGCCTCTGTTGCTTCCTTATACAAGGGAACCACAGGGTGAGGCTTTTTGCTGGATGCCCGATGGCAGCGGATATTACACCTTAAGTGAAAAAGTATCGGGAATTGAGCCGGTATTGTATTTTTATGGCCGGAAGCCTTTTGTTGACAGATAGTCTCCCGGCAGTCCCCCGATAGTTCCCGATAGCCTCCCCCAATAGTCCCCCGATAGTTCCCGATAGCCTCCCCCAATAGTCCCCCGATAGCCCACAGCATGGAGTGCATTTTGAAGAAACTGCACATTCCAACATTTTGTTTACCGATAGTCCAAACTGACAGCCAAACCGGACTTTTTACGAAAGGATCATCAATCACAAAAAAAAGAAATGCAGGATTGTATTTTTCCGTTAATGGGAATTTTCCCGGCAGTTTCCTGGTGCTGTTCAGAACCTGCTTATGATTCCCAGGTGGATTTTTGCCGAACGCAGAGATACGGGAATTTCATCCTGTTTCCCGGCGGCCCAGGTTATTGAGAACTGGCCTGCACGCGTGTCAAGAGTCATTCCCGCACCAAACCCGAAGGGGTAACCGGTCTTGGACTGCGAATGCAACTTTCGCCTGTATGCCATCCCGTCAAAAAACAAAAACATATTTCCTGCCTGATCGAAAAGGTACCGGAATTCAATCCGCTGTATAGTGTAGGAGGAGGCGGCGATGCTTTTCTCATCAAAGCCGCGTACAGAATGCAATCCCCCAAGAAGAAAAAGCTCATTGGTGAAAAAATAGTCTTCTTCCTTATCCGTCCCGATATTCAAACGGATACCCGATAAATTTGCCAGCATTATCGTTGTGGCTGGTGTAACGGGAATAAACCATCTCAGCCTTGCCGAGCCTTCTCCAAAACCTGTCCGTCTTTACTTTGCCC
>CAZFOO010000056.1:6250-23219 GCA_964520585.1 uncultured Bacteroidales bacterium | reverse complement strand
AAGATAAGATGGCAGTGGCATGGCAGCAGCTTATGGATGTGGATGGTTTTTATGCACCATTTGGTCCAACCACCGCAGAGCAAAGACATCCTGGCTTTAAAGTTTCGTATATAGGTCATCCGTGTCAATGGAACGGTCCGAGCTGGCCCTTTTCAACTTCCATAACACTTACTGCATTGGCTAATCTGTTGAATGACAGACCGCAACAATATATCGCCAAAGTAGATTATTTCAGGATTTTAAGGAATTATGCCTTAAGTCACCGTATCGTCATTGATGGTGCGGAGAGATGCTGGATTGATGAAAATCTAAATCCCTATAACGGGGACTGGATAAGCCGTACTATGTTACGGAGGTGGGGACAGAAGCCTGTTGAACGAGGTAAAGATTATCTTCATTCGTCGTTTTGTGATTTAATTATTAGCGGGCTGGTAGGAGTGAGGCCGCAATTGGATAACAGGGTAGTGATAAATCCGCTGTTGCCCGAGGATGTCTGGGACTGGTTTTGCCTTGACCGTGTTTTTTACCATGGCAGAATGCTTACTATTATTTGGGACAAAACAGGAAATCGCTATAAAAAGTGCAAAGGATTGACTGTAATGGCAGACGGTGAGGTAATAGCGAACTCCGTTGACCTCCGCAGGCTGGATGTATATTTACCCCGGTAACGTCATAAACCGGGAGTAAATTGGTTTTTAGGTTATATTTTAGTCGTGAAATTGCAGTTGATCGTTGATCACTAGCTAAAAAACAATATATGAAAAGAAAAATCACAATCCTCTTAACTCTTACCGGTTGGTTAATAGCATCTAATTCGTTTATCACCGGACAGGAGTATGGGTGGTTATCTTTAAATAATCAAGTACTAAAAGGTGATTTTGGTGATACCGGACCCGGAAATAATTATAACGGAGTAATTGTTAGAATTAATACTTCCTCAAACTCAAATTTATTGAACGGGCAACCTGATGATCCAGATCAGAATCTTATTGCCAGATGGTGCTTTGAAAGCGGTCCATCACCCCTGAATAGCAGTTTCCCTGCAGGGCTAAATAGTAAGTTGCATGTTTCGGGCAACATCAATTTTGAGGATGGTATTGCTAAGATTCCTTTCGGGGAAAACGGGACAGGTTTAAAGGCTGCTTCAGACCCGCATCTGCTTCGGGGGGATGCTATGACATTATGGTTTCGCCTTAAGGTGAATCAGGCACCTTCTGACACCATATGGCTTCTTGATAAGGGTTTTTTTACAACTCATAACCGGTCATTAGGTATCTATTTAGCTCCTGATATAACCCATGACTACCGGATGAAAGTTGGCGCAAAATTTTCATTTGATGGGCGCGTATCGGATAGTTTTATTGAAGTGGATACTTCTGATAATCCTCCGGCAGGTTTATGGATTCAGGTCGCGCTGGTAATTAATAATCAAGAAAGTTTGATGAACGGCAGATTGTATTATCGTACCGAGCATACCAATAAACCAAATCTTTGGAAGCTGCTTGCCAAAAAGGATAAGATGGATAATTTATTCCGTTCTGATGCCGGCCTTTTTATTGGTAATAATTCTGAGCTTAAGCAATTATCATCGGAACTATGGATTGATGAAGTAAGAATTTATGACCGTGTTCTTTCTAAGGAAGAACTTTTTAATATATGGCCAGTCCTGGGAGCCTTCCCTGAAATACCCGGAGAGGTACCTGGTTCGGTTGTTGATTACCTTCCTTCTGAATCAGGCTATTATCTTGGATCACCTTCAATTGTCATTATGCCTGACGGGAGTTATGTTGCCAAGGCCGATGAATTTGGCCGGTCAGCTGAAGGAGCCGTTACCAGGGTGTATCAATCGCTTGATCATGGTGAGAACTGGAAGATGATTGCACGGGTTGATGGAATGTTCTGGTCTAATATTTTTTACCATGATGGGGGATTATTCATGATGGGAACAAGTAAGGGACACGGAAGCGGACAATGTATCATCCGCCGGTCTGACAATGGTGGTTTTACCTGGACAGTCCCAAAAGATGTGAACAGCGGAATACTTTTACCTGATACTCCCTATCATACAGCACCTATGCCAATGGTAATCCATAATGGCCGTATATGGAGAAGTATGGAGGATGAAAAGGGGAAGCCCTATAATCATTGGGGACCTAGATTCAGGGCTTTCATGATGAGTGCACCTTTGGATTCGGATCTGCTTAAGTCATCAAGCTGGACATCCTCAGAACGACTTAATTATGATCCTCAATGGCTGGATGGCCGTTTCAGGGGGTGGCTTGAGGGGAACGCGGTTGTTGATCCCGGGGGAAATATAACCAATATCTTGAGAACTGATTTTCGTCCTGATGGCGGAAAAGCTGCAATCATAAAGTATAGTGAAGATGGTAAAGAAGCTTTCTTTGATCCTGATGAAGATTTTGTTGATCTGCCCGGAGGGTCTAAAAAGTTTTTCATTAGACATGATGAAGAATCAGCACTTTACTGGGCCTTGTCAAATGCTATCTTGCCTAAGCACGCTGGCCATGCCTCTGAGGACGCAAAGGATTATATAAGGATAAATTCCGCACCAAGGCATAACCCTGGTGGAAGGCATGCATTCAGCAATCCGGAGAGGTTGAGAAACACAATTGTTTTGATGATTTCCAAAGATTTGAGAGAGTGGGATATAGTAGATATTGTATTGTACCATCCTGATGTCAGTAAACACGGGTTTCAGTATCCTCATTTTGTCTTTGATGGCGATGATATAATATTCCTTTCACGCACTGCTTATAACGATGGGAGAGGTGGAGCTGATAACCAGCATAATGCGAATTTCATTACATTCCACCGGATAGAAGATTTCCGGGAATTGGCAGGCCATTAAATGATTTTATCAGCATAATGAACAACAGACAACTCATTTGCTTAAAGACCGGACTGATTTCAGCTTTATGGCCGAGCCTTTTCACAAGTTCAGGGAACCGGAAAGACAAAGAGTTAAGAATTTACTTGAGGAGTTGGATTATCTGGAGTTGTTGTAATAATGAACTCTCATTAGCCTTTGGAAGACAAAATAACATGAAATTTACATCAGCAAAATAAATCTAAAAATGATTAAGCCGGCATGGAAATTACACGGTAATGTCCCAAAACAGTTCTTAGATGCTTGTACTGTTGTGTTTTTGTTAAAGGTTGGTACTTTTGTTATCAAAACTTAATACCAGACAAAAATGAAAAAGAAAGGAATTGAAAAATACCTGGTTACTTTATTTATCTTTTTAATACTATTATCTAGTGCTGGATTAACAATTGCACAGGATGATAAACTTTATCTTGAAGCACCCGGATTAATAGAAACGCCTGAGATTATAGAAAAATACCCGGCCGAAAGCAGAAAATTTACTGGAATACCCAGCCTTGCTGTCAGCCGGGATGGGCGACTTTGGGCCACGTGGTATGCGGGAATAACACCGGAAGAGGACAAAAACAACTATGTCGTTGTAGCTACAAGCGGCGATAATGGTGACAGCTGGGAAGAAGTTCTGGTAATAGAACCGGTTCATGACCAGGTCAGGGCATATGATCCTGAGATATGGATTGATCCTGACGGCAAATTATGGGTATTCTGGGCCCAGGCCACCTATATTGGAGGAACGTGGGCTCTTATCACAGAAGGTACATCAGCCGGGGTTTGGGCTATAACAACAGAGAATCCGGATATCAGTGAGCCTGTCTGGTCAGAGCCAGGGCGATTGACTGATGGAGTTATGATGTGCAAACCGTTGGTATTGTCCAGTGGAGAATGGGTATTACCGGTTTCAATTTGGGAAATGACAGATGGAAGTGCCCAGATGGTTTTTTCCAATGACCGCGGAAACTCATGGCATGTAAGGGGAGGGGCTTCTGTTCCTGAAGAGGCGCGAAGCTTCGACGAACACATGATCGTTGAAAGAAAAGACGGATCACTCTGGATGCTTATTCGTACAAGGTATGGTATTGGTCAGAGTATATCAAATGATCATGGCAAAACCTGGTGTTCGGTAACACCTTCGCTTATACAACACCCGACTGCACGTTTTTTTATTCGCCGGCTTAACTCGGGAAATCTGCTCCTGGTAAAGCATGGTCCGATTGATATGTGTGTTGGACGTTCTCATTTAATGGCTTTTATATCAAAGGATGATGGATATTCATGGTCGGATGGATTATTACTGGATGAGAGACCCGGAGTGTCATACCCGGACGGCCAGCAAACTGCTGATGGAACTATTTATATCACCTATGATTTTGATCGCAGGGGTAGCCAGAATATTCTAATGACGAGTTTTACGGAGGACGACATTCTATCTGGTTCTGCAAGGAAAATACTCGAAGTATTTCAGCGCAGACGAGTTATTAGTAAGGGGGGTAGGTAGTTTTATCATTATCCTGCCATTATTGCCGGCTCAGACGGGTTGTTTCATATTTCCTGCTATTATTTTGCAGAAGGAACAGAAAAACGATCAAATAGTCAGTATTTGATGAGGAGTGCTTGAAAAGTAATTTGCCTCTTATCGATTTTCCGATATTTAAAGCTTGAAGGCCACACCATAATTGGTATACCTGAAAACACTGAATACCCGGCTTTCATGAAGGAATTGGAACTGATCTGTCATACACTTAGTTACAGTCCATATTATGGGAACTGTGAAAGTGAAAATTTAAAGTCTGTAATTAATATTCTTAATAATCATGAAACTAATAAAAAGAGCATTACAGTTATCAATAATTATTCAAATTATTCTTGCCACTTCTCTTTACGGGCAATCTGCGGATTGGCGTAATGTAAAATATGGTAATTCCATCTATACTCATGGTTACTGTGATCAACCATATGTTGTGGTTCTTGAAAACGGGAAATGGTTGTGTGTATTTACAACAAACGCTAGTCACGAGGGAAGTAAGGGACAACATATTGTAAGCAGCATCAGTGAAGATCAGGGTAAAACATGGTCAGAGCCGGTGAGGATTGAAGAACCGGGCAAAGAATCGGCTTCCTGGGGAATGCCTTACCTTACAGATTATGGGAGGGTATATGTTTTTTATACCTATAACGGGGATAAAATTCATGAGCTTGGTGAACGGAAAAATATCAGGGAAGATATGCTTGGATGGTATTGCTATAAATACTCCGATGATGAGGGAAAAACATGGTCTGAACGATACAGGATAGATGTGCCAAATAAGCCGGTTGATTTAAATAATCAATGGAACGGAGATGTACAGATATTTTGGGGCATTGGCAAACCCATTGATTTTGAAGGAGGAATGATGCTGGCATTCACAAAAATTGGCCAATACATGCTTGACTACAGCGAGGGATGGTTGCTTTATTGTGATAATATAAACAGAGAGAAGAATCCCCAAAAGTTAAAATTTGAATTATTGCCGGAAACAGATACAGGAATAAAAAATCCGGAACTTGGAGTGATAAATTCAGAACAAAATATTTTCCAACTTAATGACGGGACACTTTATAGCATGCACCGGACGATTGCCGGCTACCCTGCAGAATCCTATTCAACAGACGGGGGAAAGACCTGGACAACATCACAACCACCCAAATACGAAAACGGAATTAAGCTGAAAAATCCAAGGGCCTGCCCGCGAATATGGAAATGTAAAAACGGCAAATATCTGTTCTGGTACCATAATCACGGAGGTTGGACTTATGGCGCAAGAAATCCTGCCTGGATAAGCGGCGGAATTGAGAAAGATGGGAAAATCATCTGGAGTCAGCCTGAAATATTGCTTTATGAAGAAGATCCATCTGTTCGGATGAGTTACCCTGATTTGATTGAACAGGATGGAAAATATTGGATTACCGAAACCAATAAAGCGGATGCCCGGGTTCATAAGATTCACAATACGTTTTTAAACACCCTGTGGTCACAATTTGAAATCAATGAAGTAGAAAAAAATGATTTGGTTGCAGAATGGGAAAACGGTGAAATACCCCTGCAGGGGCAATTAGAGGTACCTTCAATCCCTGAAGACTCTTTTGCTAATGGGTTTACACTGGATTTCAGGCTTGTACTGGTTAATTTGACTCCTGGTCAGCTCATCATGTCATCTACCGATAAAAACGGAAAGCGTATTGAACTGAAAACAGGAGATTTCGGGGCAATTGAAATTACTATGAGTGATGATGAGCATACCGATACATGGAGTTCTGATCCGGGTCTCGTAAAGGCTACGGCCGTTGAGCACTGCATTTCTGTGACTGTTGATAACGGTCCACGAATCATCCAGTTTGTAATCAACGGTACGATTAACAATGGAAGAGAAGTCCGTCAGTTTGGATGGGGACGTTATACCGTGGATATGAAAAATTTTAGTTTCAATACGATTGAAACGCATAGAATGGCAGGAGATGAAGTATATATTGACAGTGAAATTACGAATCTGAGATTATACAAACAGCCATTGATGCATCCGAAAATTATCGGTAATCACAGGAATTTTCTATCCAGCCAGTTTTAAGTTCAATGAATACTGCGTGGATATGAACTTCATGGTTAATGAACTGCACACCGACAATGGTGATTACTATATTGGTCATTATCCTGATTACCAGAATATCTGGATAATTTTTAAAGATGAGTACCCAAATGCTGGCTGGGCATCTTCATTGGGAATACGAGCCTGGCTTGCCAGTAGGCACCTTGACTATTTATTGTGCAAAGAATCATGTTATAACATCGATCGAAGGGATATTGAAGAACGGTGAAATTGCCCGATTAAAAATTACCCCGTAAGAACAGGAAAAAAATAATGTAAATAAGTTAACTAAATAAATTAATTAATTTTCAATTTTTATAAAATAACTATATCATATAAATTAAGATCATCAGAATAATACCGTTTGTCCATGAAGATTTTCTCCTTACTTTTATTATTCTTTTTAATTGGATCAAAGAGTGTTCATGCCGGAATTACCACTGCAGTTTCAATGCAATGGTCAGTATATTCAACACTTCCACCATTACCTGGGTATGAAGTTCAGCCTGGTCTTGCCGGATCATTTTCAGGTATTATAGACGATAAGCTTGTGATTGCCGGTGGTGCCAATTTTCCAGAAGCACCACCCTGGGAAGAGGGAGAAAGAAGATACTGGTCTGATGTTTATATTACTTCTGTTGATGATCCGGATCAATGGACAGTGCTTCCCGGTGCCCTTCCGGAGAATCTTGCATACGGAGTATCTGTCGCTTTACCGGAAGGATTGCTTATTATCGGAGGGGTAAATGATGAGGGATGTCATAATGAAGTCTATCTGCTGAAAATCAGTGACGAAGGCCATATATTGACTTTTGAGCAGTGGCCGTCGCTTCCTGTATCGCTTGGTTTTATGACAGGTACTATTATCGGTAATGAAATTTATGTAGCAGGCGGACAAACTGATATGGATGAGCCCACTGCAGGGAATCATTTTTTGGTTCTTGATCTAATGAACAGGACTCAGGGATGGAAAAGCCTGGAATCCTGGCCGGGTCCGGCAAGGTCCTTTGCTGTTTCCACAGCACAGAGTGATGGTTTTGATAACTGTTTTTATCTTTTCAGTGGACGTGATTATGCACCCGGTAAAGAGATTGAAGTATTGTATGACGGCTATGAGTATAATCCACGTTTAGATCGTTGGAAAAGGCTTAACACTTCTGACGGACCACATTTTCCTGTCATGGCAGGTACGGTATTTCCCGTGGGAGTGCACCATATTGTTTTTCTGGGTGGTGCTGACGGAACGCTCATGTATAAAGAAGGAAACTTGCGGCGCAGACTGAATGATCATCTGCAAAGAGATGACCACACCAGTGAGGTGGAAGACTCCATTAACCTGTTAAGGGATCAGATTGACCGTCATTTGACTGATCATCCCGGTTTCAGCCGGGATATATTATTGTATCATACTATAACCAATACTATTTCCAGAAGCGGCGAGGTTCCCTTCATGGTTCCTGTTACCACTAATCTGGTTGAGTATGGCAACAAGGTTTTAATTACCGGAGGCGAGAGTAGTCCCGGAGTTAGAACCGCTAAAATAATTGCCGGGGAGTTCCTGTCTTATGAGAAAAATTTCGGTTACTTTAATTATCTGATTGTTTTGCTTTACTTCGGTCTGCTGGTATGGATGGGCTGGTTTTTTTCCAAACGTCAGAAGAACACTAATGACTATTTCAGGGGAGGGAAGAGGATTCCGTGGTGGGCTGCCGGCCTGAGCATTTTCGGGACAGCACTTAGTGCCATCACCTTTATGGCTATTCCGGCGAAAGCCTACGCAACGGACTGGAGTTACCTGCTTTTTAATGCTGGCATCGTGCTTGTTGCACCGATAATTATATTGTTGTTTATTCCATTTTTCAGACAACTTAATATAACAACGGCATATGAGTATCTGGAGCAACGGTTTAATGTTACCACCAGGGTTCTGACAAGTGTTGCTTTTATTTTATTCCAGGTAGGGCGGATGGGAGTCGTGCTGTTCTTGCCTTCAATTGCACTTAATGTAGTTACTGGTATAGACATTTTTCTGGCTATAACCATGATGGGTGTTTTTAGTCTTGCTTACACCATGATGGGAGGAATTGAAGCTGTTGTGTGGACAGATGCATTGCAGGTGTTGGTGCTGCTTGGCGGTGCGGTTTTAGCAGTTATACTGATATCTTTTCATGTGGAGGGTGGATTTACTGAGATCATTGCAAGGGGAGCCGGGGATGGAAAATTCCATCTTGGCGATACCGGAATGGACTTTAAAAACCCCACTCTGATTACTGTGCTGGTGGCTACAATGTTTACAAATCTGACAACCTATGGCACTGATCAGACTATTGTGCAACGCTATCTTACAACATCAACCGAAAAAAATGCCCGAAAGAGCGTTATTACCAATGCCCTGCTTACAATACCTGCTTCTCTGATATTTTTCTTTGTTGGCACGGCACTGTATGTTTTTTTCAAGGATAACCCATTGTTACTCAACCCTACGATCCCTGACCCGGATGCAATATTTCCCTGGTACATATTCACTCAAATGCCTCCGGGTGTTTCAGGTTTGCTTCTTGCCGGGATATTTGCCGCTGCTATGTCAACCCTTAGCAGCAGCATGAACTCTTCAGCAACAGCTTATATGGTAGATATACACTACAGGTTTGGTTTTTCTGAGGATATAAAGGGATTGAGGCTACCGAGGATTGCAACCATGGTAATTGGTCTGGCAGGGATATTATTTGCCTTATTTATGGCTACATGGGATATTAAATCACTTTGGGATGAGTTCCAGAAGATACTGGGACTTGTTTTAGGTGGACTTGGTGGGTTATTTCTTCTTGGGCTGCTGACAAAAAGAGCCAATGGGGCAGGTGCCATTGCGGGTATTGCCGGAAGTGTCCTGGTACAGATTTGGCTTAGCCAGGGCGAGCATGTACATCTACTTTTATACGCGGCAACAGGATTTATCTCCTGCTTTGTTATCGGTTATATAATCAGTCTGTTTGCGGTAAAATACAGTAAAGAAACTGATCATCTGACTATTTATGAGCTGATTAAAAACAGGAAAAACAAATTATCATAAAAACTATACTAATGCAAAATAAATTTCTTAATGGTTTCATTGCTGCCCCTTATACTCCGATGAATGAAAAAGGAGAGATTAAATTGAAGACTATTGAATCATATGCAGGACGACTAAAAGACAATGGTTTAACCGGTGCATTTGTTTGCGGTACTACGGGTGAGGGTCCCTCCATTTGCACCGAAGAAAGGAAATCCGTTCTGGAAGAATGGATCATTAAATCAAATGGAAACCTTAAGATAATCGCCCATGTAGGAGGAACTTGTTTATCACAGAGTGTAGATCTGGCCGGTCATGCCTCAGAGAAAGGGGCTTTTGCTATTGCGGCAATTGCGCCTTATTTTTTTAAACCTTCAACTGCAGAGGATCTTGTCTCTTTTCTTCAGCCCATTGCCGGCGCCGCACCTGAGCTTCCCTTTTATTATTATCACATGCCCAGTATGACTGGAGTGGATATACCGGTTAGCACCATTATTCCCCTTGCAAGGAAGTCCATGCCAAATTTTGCAGGTGTGAAATTCACCCATTTTGATCTTATGGATATGCAGGAAAGCATCGAAATTAGCAAAGGAGAAGTAGAGATCCTGAATGGTTTTGATGAGATTCTTATTTGTGGATTGAGCCTTGGATTAAAATCGGCTGTAGGGAGCACCTATAATTTCATGCCTTCAGTTTACATGGATATGAAGGATGCCTTTAATAAGAACGATTTGGTTAAAGCCCGGGAGCTGCAGAATTTTTCCATCAAGGTGATCCGCATCCTGAACAGGTTTGGTGGTGCGATAAGGGCTGGCAAAGTGATCATGGATATGACCGGAATTGATTGTGGTCCCTGCAGGTTACCTATACCGTCAATGAGAGATGATGAAAAGGATGAACTGAAGAAAGAACTCAAAGAAGCAGGTTTTATGATGATATAAAAATTTAACGGGTTGAAGTATAAAAGAAGATGAAGAATTCAGTAAGATAATCTTTGAAGTGATGGTAAAAACCTTTTACCCCAAAATGCATTCATGTATTTGATCTATGCGATTATATTCCGAATCAATTATCACATGGTTGGATCTGTCCCTGCCATTTGGGACCAGGGTAAATTTCGGCTTCGCAGAAGCGAATACAGGGGAATACCAGTTTCTCTTTTCCTGCTTATGGTACTGGCGATGCAACCCTTGAAGAGCTTTGGGATGGAACGATTTATTATAAATTCTGGACGTCATTTGTAGACCGTTGATTTGAATCCCCGCAGGGGTTATATTGCCAGGTTCAATCTTGTCTGGGAGACAGGTGGACGCGACTGGAGGAGCTTCATTAAGTACAGAGGCCTGCTGGTAGAGATTGTTGGAATTTATTATTTTAGCCAGACTAATTATCCGAAGAGAGTAAAAACTTTTTATATTTACCGGGGATTCTATTATAAAATAGTATGACTAAAGGAAAAACAATAAACATCCGCCATCTTACTGCAATAGTGCGAATTTTAGGAATAATTCTGCTCGGACTTGCACTGTCCGGAATTTTTTCTTATCATCCGGGACTGCCTGGGCTTTTGTTCGCATTTGCCCTGTTAGTGATGAGTCACGACAAGCTTTACGGCTTCTCCTTTGCCGCCTGGATGCTGGATAAACCCATGAAATCACTTCTTATCCAATCCAGAAATTACAGACCCCTTTCCTTTGTATTGTTTACTGCATTTATATTGCTTATTTCATCCTGCTCGGGTGTGGATAAAGAGCCGGTCCGTAGCGGACCAATTTTCAGTACCGAGATGGTTTTTCCTGTTCAGGATGAGCATGTTCATGGTTCCACGATTGTTGAACTGCCAAACGGAGATCTCCTGGTGGGCTGGTTCCAGGGGAGTGGTGAACGCTGGGCCGATGACGTAAGAATTATGGGGTCACGTAAGAAGAAGGGACAGGATAACTGGAGTGAACCATTCTTGCTGGCAGATGTAAAAGAATTCCCGGATTGCAATCCGGTATTGTTTATTGACGGACAAGGCCGCCTCTGGCTGATGTGGATGACAATTATTGCGAACCAGTGGGAAACTGCCCTGCTTGTTTACCGTATCAGTGATGATTATATGGATATGGCAGGGGCTCCAGAGTGGGACTGGCAGGATATTCTGCTGATGAAGCCTGGAGGAAAAACAGAAAGGGGCATCCTGCCTGATGATTCTTTTGTTGCATCAGTTGAAAGGCAGCTTGAGGAGTACACGGAGTATGTCAAATCCGATCCGGGGAAAAGTCCCTATACCGAATCGTGGAACACCCATGCAGAGAAGATTCGTTCTATGGCAAAAGGAGAAAATATGATCAGGGCGGGACGGATCTATGAACAGGAAGGAGGTTATGACGAGGTACAGCTGGGGTATCCATATTTCAGGAGAATGGGCTGGCAGACAGGGACTAAACCATATATAACGGAAACAGGCAGAATGATAGTCCCCCTCTATTCAGATGGCTTCAGTATGTCGATTATGGCCTATACCGATGATTGGGGGGAGAACTGGGAATACAGCACTCCTCTTGTAGGCAGCGGAAACATTCAGCCTGCAATTGCCCAAACCCGATCCGGTGAGCTTGTGGCATATATGCGTGACAATGGTCCGCCCCCCAAGCGGCTGCATGTAAGCCGCTCTACCGATAGTGGTGAAACCTGGTCTTTAGTTCAGGATTCTGATATTCCCAACTCCGGCACATTGTGTGATATTGTGACGCTGGATAACGGCGACTGGATTTTAATAAACAATGATACAGAGGTTGGTCGAAGCAGGCTGACGGTTTCGCTTTCAGAAGATGGCGGTGAATCATGGCAATTCAGCAGAAGCATTGCAGACGATCAGTCCACCAGGTCGCATTATCCTGCCATTATTGCCGGTTCAGACGGATTGTTTCATGTTTCATACAGTTATTTTGCAGAAGGTAACAGAAAGACGATCAAATATTCAGTCTTTAATGAAGAGTGGATGAAAAGTAATTAGCTAATTATCTGTAACTGGCCGGTTTGCTATGGTTCAGCCAGTTCATTTTTTACGGCATGGGGAAAAGCAAAATGGGGACGTTTTCCTTTACATCATGGGGAATACTGATGACTCTGACCTTTGGATTTGATGCTGTTTGGGGACTTATTCGTGGAGAATGGAAAGGAGCACCGGCAGGGTTTATATTCTCATGGCTTTATCGCTGCTTATTTTGATTGCAAGTTCTTTTATGATTGGAATCGGCGAATCTTCATAGTTAAAATGGGAAAATCGTGTATTATGAATGATAATAAAATGACATCACGCGAAAGGGTTTTAGCCGCCATTAATCACCAGATACCTGATAAAGTTCCTGTTGATTTGGGGGCAACTCCCAGCTCAGGAATTTCGGCGATTGCATATAGCAACCTTGTAAAACACATTGGGAGGCCTGAATTACCGGTTCAAATTTATGATGTAGTTCAACAACTTGCGCAACCGGATATGAATTTACTTGACACATTCGGAATAGATGTGCTTGATATAGGGCGGGAATTTAATGACAAACCGTCCGACTGGAAACCAATCACGCTTGCTAACGGGGCGCCTGCATTTTATCCGCAGTGGTTTAATCCTGTACAACAAAAAGACGGCTCTTATAACACATACGATGATGACGGAAAAACCATGCTTTCGAGAATGCCCGTCGGGGCCACTTTTTTCGATCAAACCTATTTCCCTTATGTTGACGGTTACCCGGATAATTACGATAACCTTGATGAAGAAATGGGCCGTATTATGTGGGCACGTGATGCACACAGCCCCTGGGACCATGCAGGGGACGATGGATTCTGGGAAACTTTACGCAGGAAAACTCTCCACCTTCGCCAAAATACCGACAAGGCACTACTGGTAGTTTGTGGTTGTAACCTCTTTGAATGGGGAACGTTTCTCAGAAGATTGGACAATTTCCTGATGGATGTGATCTGCGACCAACCCAATGTGGAAAAACTGCTTGACGAATTACTAAAACGCCATTTGGCAACATTGGAAAAAGTATGTGAATCAGTTGGTGACATTGTCGATATTATTCGGTTTGGTGATGATTTGGGAATGACCCAGGGTCCGTTCATGGAACCTGAAATTTACCGGCAGTTATTTAAACCACGTCATAAAATATTATGTGATTATGTAAAAGAACACAGCCATATGCACACGTTCATTCACTCCTGTGGTTCCATTTCACTTTTAATGCCAGATTTAATAGATGCCGGAATTGAAATTTTCAACCCGGTGCAAACCAATGCATACCTCATGGAACCTGATTTCCTGAAAAAAGAATTTGGCCGGGATTGTACATTTTGGGGAGGGGGCATTGAAAACGTAGGCGTGCTGAACAACAGCACTCCACAACAGGTTCGTGACCAGGTGCTGGAGAGACTTGAAATTTTTTCTGAAGGCGGCGGCTTTGTTTTTAACACCGTTCATAACATTTTGCCCGATGTTCCGCCGGAAAATATTGTGGCGATGTTCGAAGCAATCAATCATTTCAACAATAAAAATCAAGCTTTATGAAAATATTTGGACAGGTTATCGGTGTGAAACCGGAATATTTTGAAGAGTACAGGAGATATCGTGTGGGGGGCAATTCGAAATGCTTAGATAAAAACAAATATATGAGAAGTTTAAATATTTTGATGATGCTATTGGTTGCTATCTTGCTGCCTGGGTGCCTTAATAAAGAGCCAATACAGGCGCCTGAACCATTTTTCCCAGTTCCAAATGAAGCCCAGCTAAACTGGCATAAGTCCGAGTTATTAATGTTTGTTCATTTTGGGATGAAAACCTATTATCCCAGTGACGACCACATGGGGTATGGTAAAGAAGATCCTGAAAGGTTTAATCCTGAAAAATTTGATGCCGGACAATGGGTGAAAGCAGCCAAAGCTGGTGGATTTAAGGGGATTGTATTAACAGCTAAACACCACGATGGTTTCTGTAATTGGCAAACTGAGACAACAAATCATAGCGTCAGGTCTTCGTCATGGAAAGAGGGAAAAGGTGATATAATAAAAGAACTTAGTGAAGCTTGTCGCGAAGGTGGTCTTGATTTTGGCATTTATGTTTCAATCATTGATAAACACTTTGAACATGCAGGATCAGATAAATACGATGATTACGGAACCTATTATTATGAACAGCTCAAAGAGCTAAGTACAAAATATGGGCCTATTGATGAATATTGGTTCGATGGTTACCAGGCAAATAATTTAAAATTGGATTATCAGAAGATAGCGGACTTAATAAAAGAGAAGCAGCCCGATGCTGTTGTATATGACTCAGGTACACTGGTCGAGTATCTTCCTGAACGTTGCATTGCCTGGCCTGGGGCGCACGGCGGTATTTCTTCCGACCAAAACTACAGGGTAGAGATAGATGGTACTATACGTTGGTATCCAAATGAACCATCGATTATTTTGCAGGGTAACTGGTTTCATAACAATACACCTGTTGTTGATTTGAAGCAAATTCAGGATTACTATTTAACCTCAGTGGGTTATGGTGTAACCCCATTAATGAATATCTCACCAAATACAGATGGATTAATTGATGAAGGTACAATTACCCGGCTGGATGAATTTAAAATGTGGGTTGATCAATTACATACCAACGATTTGGCAAAAGCAGATAATGTAAAAGTTTCTGCCGGTAGTTTCCGGGGAAACGCTATTGAATATTCTCCTCAGATGGTAAACGATGGCAATTACGAAACTTACTATTCTGCTCCTGATGATAAAAGATCTGCCATAATTGAAATCGATCTTGGATCGGTTCAGGAAATCGATGGGTTTATTATACAGGAATATATTCCCCTAGGTCAGCGTATCGATGGATATTCAGTTGAATGTCGGGTTGATGATAAATGGGAGGAGGTGTTTTCGGGCAAAAAAATCGGTTATAAACGTATTATCCTGGAAGGCAGAGCTTCTGCGGCCGGTATCGAATTTCCGGCGTCAGATGGGGTGCGTCTGATAATTGAAAATTCATTGGCTTGCCCTTTAATAAACACTTTTAGCATAATCGGCAAATAAAATCATAAATCTAAGTTGTAATTAACTATTAGATTAAGCCAATTTTTTCTGGTAACATAAGTACTGTTTCTCTAAAAACTTAAAATTCAAAATATGAATATTCCGGAAACTTATAATCTTATAAGCAAAAAAAGAAGTAAGCGGGAAAGATTTATTTCATTTTTGAATGGTTGGCTGCCCCTGGAATTGATCTGTATCTTGATAGGGACAACACTCCCCGCGGCCGGAAAGGTAAAAGAAAAGCCCAACATACTTTTTATTATTTCTGACGACTTAACTGTCACTGCTTTATCGAGTTACGAAAATAAAATGTACCAAACTCCACATATAGACAAACTGGCATCGGAAGGAATGCGTTATACCCGGGCCTATTCCCAATACCCGGTATGTGGTCCTTCAAGGGCTTCCTTGATGTTTGGGTATTATCCTACTGCCACAGAAACTTACGGATATGTGAGCGGACGGGAAAATGTGGGAGAGGAGCGGGACTCCTGGTCGCAGCTATTCAAAAAAAATGGTTACTATACCGCCCGGGTGAGTAAGATATACCACATGGGAGTACCAATTCATATCGAGGAAGGATCCAATGGAAGTGATGATGAAGCCTCATGGACTGAACGGTTTAACAGTCCCGGTCCCGAATGGAAGGCCGAAGGAGAAGCTGAACTGGTGCAGAATAACCCATATGGTCTGAAACCAAGACAGGGCGGTAATGTGATGACCGTTGTAAAAGCAAGTGGCTGGGATTTGGTTCATTCAGACGGCAAAACCTATTTATTACGAACTAAAAAATGGGCTTATATACAATACGATGAGGACGCTGGTTCAGGTATTGAATTGTATGATATGGAATATGATCCCGGTCAGTATAACAACCTGGCTAACAATCCGCTATATGTCAAAATAGTTGATCGATTCAGAAACCGTTTGCAGGAAAAACTGAAGGAAGTGAGAGATAACGACCTTGGAATAGATTACACCGAACAGGCCATATGAGTCAAATAAATAGTTTAAATGATGCAGCAACAAATAACCATGTTTTTTAGCCGGGGATTGTAATTTCTTTTTATTATTTAAATATTGAGAAATTGATAAGGCTCCTGAATAAAGAGGCTTTTAAAATTTCGTGGAAAATCTGGCATTTTCTTCAATATAATGAGCCGCAGCAAGAAAAGAGATACCAGTCAACATGTTATACAACCAGAATTGATTGTCAGGCAAAACTGACTGGAACAATATGGCAAAAAAGTATTGAGGATAATCAAACTAAACTAAACTAAACTAAACTAAACTAAACTAAACTAAACTAAACTAAACTAAACT
>CAZFOO010000056.1:0-6150 GCA_964520585.1 uncultured Bacteroidales bacterium | reverse complement strand
AAAATATCAGAAATGACCATTTTAAATAAAATCAAAGTATATTTAATCCAAATAGTTCAAGTCAAATCAATAAAATTATTTTATTACTATGGAAGAATTATTTAGTAAAATCGCTCATTGTGTTGAGTTTGGAAAGATCAACCAGGCTTCACCTTATCCTCCTGATATGAAAGGAGAGGATGGTGCTGACGAGCTTACAGCTAAAGCTCTTGAGCAGGGAGCCACTGCAGAAGAGATACTAACCAATGCACTCATTGTGGGAATGGGGAAAGTTGGCATCAAATTCCGTGAAAACAAAGTTTTTGTGCCCCAGGTGCTTATGTCAGCTAAAGCAATGGGGGCAGCAATGAATCATTTGAAGCCTTTATTCGCCAGTGGTACGGCAAAAAGAAAAGGCACATTTATAATTGGTACTGTTCAGGGTGATCTTCATGATATAGGGAAGAACCTCGTTGCCATGATGGTTGAAGGAAACGGTTATGAAGTAATCGACCTTGGTGTGGATGTAAATGCAGATAAATTTCTTGCCGAGTCAGAGAAATACCCGAATGCAGTCATTGGATTATCAGCCCTTCTTACTACTACAATGGTAAATATGGAAAATATAGTGAAAGTCATAAAAGAAAAAAATCCCGAAGCCAAAGTTTGCATTGGTGGAGCCCCTGTAACGCAGGACTTCTGCAACAAGATAAATGCAGATCTTTACAGCTCTGATCCGCAGGGACTTGTTGAATACCTTGACAAGCTGGCATCATAATGGGTTTATGGATTAAATATGCTTTTAGGGCAAAGTATCCAGGACATTACAGCTCAGAAAGGATAAGAGTTTTTAAGATGAACGAAATATAAAAGATTCAGCCCTTATCAGCCTTTGCCAGACAAACCAGCATTATCAAACCACGCAGGTTACAAGTGTTTGAAACACTAAATATGCTTAAAATACAAAATATAGTTCAATAATTAATTACCTGATTGACCTGATTTATTTAAATAAATATGGATTATAAACCGACCGGAGTTACTCTTATTAAACAGGCGTTTAACCGTCAACCAGTTGACCGTATTCCCTGGGTACCCTTCGTGGGAGTGCATGCAGCTAAATTGCTGGGAATCGGTTCAGCCGAATATTTAAAATCATCCAGCCATATAGTTGAGGGAGTTTCAAAAGCTGTTGAGCTTTATAATCCAGATGGAATACCTGTGATCTTCGATTTACAAATCGAAGCAGAAGCTCTTGGATGCCGCCTGCAATGGCCGGATGACAGTCCCCCCTCAGTAATTTCCCATCCATTGCAGGAGGGGATCGATATCGATAATTTAAAGACCCCCTCACTAACTGATGGCCGCATTCCGGTAGTTATGGATGCCACCCGAAAACTAAGAGACAAGTATCCTGATATTGGACTTTATGGACTTATAACCGGGCCTTTTACCCTGGCATTGCATCTGATGGGAACAGATATATTTATGAAAATGTTCGAGGACCCTGATGAGGTTGGAAAGGTAATGAGTTTTTGCTCAGACTTAGGCAAAGAGATGGCGAATTGGTATATAGAGTCAGGCTGTGATGTAATAGCCATGGTTGACCCGATGACCAGCCAGATAGATCCCGCCTCTTTTGAAACTTTTGTCTCTCCTTATGCATCTGATATATTTGCATTTATCCGCGAAAAGCAGAGCTTAAGCTCATTTTTTGTCTGCGGCAATGCAAAGCAGAATATCGAAGCGATGTGCGGGTGCAGTCCGGACAATATTTCAATAGATGAGAATATACCGCTGGACTATGTACGCGATACTGCACTGGCCAATGATATAAGCTTTGGTGGTAATATGAGGCTTACTACCGTGCTGCTCATGGGAACCACTGAAGAGAGTCAGCGTGAAGCCCTGGAATGCATGGATACAGGTGGGAGAGAGGGTTTTGTGCTTGCCCCGGGCTGTGACCTCCCGATGGATACACCCATTGAAAACATACAGGCAGTTACGGATCTTGTGCATGATGACTTGCTGCAGGGAGAGCTAAGGGCCTCTTCGGCGACTGCTACGGAGGTTGAAAAGCTTGATCTGACCAGCCACTGGAGCAAAGACAAGGTAGTGATTGATGTAGTTACACTCGATTCAGCTTCATGCGCTCCATGCCAGTATATGGTTGATGCTGTGGCCAGAGCTGCTAAACCTTTCGGGGAAAAAGTCATATATAAGGAGCATAAAATAACCAGTAAGGAAGGTGTTCAGATGATGGCAAGTCTTGGCGTGATGAACCTGCCAACTATTGTGATAGACGGCAATGCAGAGTTTATTTCGCAGATTCCGCCAGTCGGGAAACTTGGAGAAAGAATCGGAGACTACCTTAAATCAAAAGGTGTTTGACTCCTTCCTGCTCCCCAGGGTTTAAAAGGTGTCTGGTATGGTCAACGAAAACACTCCTTAGCTTTCATGTGTTTATATTTGCAAAATTAAGGTCATACCAATTAAACGTGTTTGAAAGGCAGCGGTACTGATTAGCGAAGTGTTTACAGATAGAAATGGCATATTTGATTTTATGAGGTTTGAAAGGCAAAGTTTATGGTAAGTGAAGTCAGGGAAAATATAATACCTTTTTATCTTGTTACGGGTTTCCTGGGCAGCGGGAAGACCACTTTTCTTAAAGAGGTTTTGGCCGGATATTCATCCGGTAAGCGGATTGCTGTTATCCAGAATGAGTTTGCCCCAACTGGTGTTGATGGCATTGAGCTGAAAATGACAGGGACCGGTTTCAGGCTGGTGGAGATCAATAATGGCTCAGTTTTTTGCGTGTGCCTGATGGCCACTTTCGTTGAATCCCTTCAACAGGTCATCAGTGAATATAAACCTGAGATGATATTTTTGGAAGCCAGCGGACTGGCTGATCCGGTAAATATAATTGAACTTCTGGGCAGGGAAGGGTTAAATGGCAGGGTTGGTCTTGCAAATATCATCACCATAGTAGATGCCCCTAATTTTGAAAGAGGCCGCAAAACCCTTCCGCGGTTCAGGCACCAGATAATGATCGCCGATACGGTCATGATTAATAAATCTGATCTTTTTGAGGACAGTAAAACTCTTCTGTATGATCAAATCCGCGCGATGAACCCTTTTGCCGGGATAATTGAGACAGCTTTTTGCAAAACAGATCTGAAGGGTTTAATTTTTGAGGGAGAAATCAACTCTGGTTCAACTGACTCCCAATCCAAAATACCAGGCGAAATTACTACCGACAGAAGCTCTTCTGAGTGGGCTGTACCGGGAGAGGTTACTGCTGACAGGAGCTCTTCCGAGAAAGACACTGCTGACAGGAGCTCTTCCGATGAGCCCTCACAAGGTAAAATTTCCCGGGAGCGAAGTTTCATCCAGGGAAACGATCATAAAGCCGCAGCTGCTTTTATCGGCAGAAAGTCGGGTGGCCGACCGGATATAAATGCAACTGTTCTGAGGGCGCATGAAAAGTTATCCCCGGAAGGTTTGAGGTCATTCATAAAAGAGCTGCAGGAGTCATCACCAAGGATAAAAGGGTTTATTAATCTTGAAAATGGAAATGTAATGGCCGTTCAGACGGTATTTGAAAATTGTGAAATAAGTGAAATAAACGGTTATGATGGTCCCACTGAGCTCGTTGCATTTGGCCGGGACCTGACTCCCCGTTATCTTAGAAATCTGTTAAGGAAACACTCCTTATGATGAATATTTTTACAACTTGCACAGGTCCTTCTGATATAACAGGGTATCCTGAAAAAAGTTTTACAGTCGGGATTAACCATAAAGTAAGTTGGGATTCATTGCATTTATGTTAGGAAGCAGGAGGAAGGAATCAGCCATTAATCCTGAAAATAAGCCGGATTAATCGCATTAATGCTGAAAGTTAGAAGCTTAATCAATATTGAAGTAAAAGATCATGGATTTATCAATAACAGAAATAAAACCCGGCGAAATAAATATTGATCGCAGGGTTATTTGCGGATTGATGGGGATTGATCCGGATGATACTCCCGAACCATACGGGGAGATAATTCAGAGGGAGCTTGATGAAATAGAAAATTACCCGGGTATTAAGGGAGGATTCAATATTTCAGGAGACATTGAAATTAATTCCCCGAAAGGGGTATTCGTATATGAAGGTAGGGAATTCGGGGCAGGCAGTCAGGTTGTAAATAACCTCCGGCAGTCAGAGAAGCTTGCACTTTTTGTATGTACGGCAGGAGAGGAGATCAGTCGCCGATCCGGTGAGCTGATGGGGTCAGGAAACCTGCTTGAGGGGTATGTTACCGACATGGTCGGTTCACTCCTGGTGGAAGGGGCTATGGATATTTTGCATGAAAAGCTGCGGAGTAAAATGGAACTAAAGGGCCTGAAAATTACCAACCGTTATAGTCCCGGTTACTGCGACTGGAACGTTGATGAGCAGCACAAGTTATTCAGCTTTTTTCCTGAAGGTTTCTGCGGTGTTCGATTATCGGAGAGTGCGCTGATGAAACCCGTAAAATCTGTAAGCGGCGTGATAGGGATAGGCAAGGAGGTAAAGTTTAATAAGTATATATGCCATGCCTGCAGCAGCGTCAATTGCATCTACAGGAACATTAAATATGCTACCTGATAACCTTTTCAGTTTAAGGGGAATCTTTAATTGAAGAAACAGGAGTCTTGAATGAATTTGTGATGGATATATCAATGTGGGATTATTTTTTCTCTAGATTGAATTTATGCATAAAATAACTATACATAGTGCAGGCAAAATATCATCTGCAGATGTTTCCCGGGGGACAATGTTGCTTGATGCCGTCAGATCCAATGGTTTTGAGGTTTATTCACCCTGCGGCGGGAATGGAACCTGCGGTAAATGTAAGGTTTATGTTAAGGATGAGGGGTATGTAACCTCCTGTTTGTACCCTGTAGAAGGGGATGTTGAGATAGTATTGCCGGAACCTGCAGAGGCAAGAATACTCGCTGCCCAGTATGAACATTCAAGGGTACTCCCCCTGTCTCCCGGTCCCGCTTCCGGGCTTTCAGCCAAGCCTTTCGGGGTGGCAATTGATTTGGGTACAACAACACTGGCTTTTCATTTTATCCGGCTGTCCACCGGTTCGCTGATTGAGACTCATACTGCACTAAATCCGCAGGCTAAATACGGGGCCGATGTTATATCCCGGATCAATTACTGCATTTTAAATCCGCATGGGCTGCATACGCTTCAATCAGAACTTGTTGATGCTATAAATCTTCAATTGTCCGGCTTCACCGAAAAACAGGAAATCTCCCCTGATGATATAGTAAAGATTTGTATTTGCGGAAATACCACCATGCTCCATATCCTGCTTGGGGTAAACCCGCAGCCCCTTGCCTTTGTACCTTTTACCCCTGTATTCACTGAAGAAAAGATATTGAAGGCACCAGAGCTGAATCTGTATTGTAATCCCCTTGGCGAGGTTAAGGTGCTGCCTTCCCTTTCTGCTTATATTGGTGCAGATATTGTTGCAGGCATTGCTTCACTGGCTCCTGTACCTGCTTACAAAAACTTTCTTTTTATTGATGTCGGGACTAACGGAGAGATTGCTCTCATAACACCGGAGCGGATATATTGTTGTGCAGCGGCAGCAGGTCCTGCTTTTGAAGGTGCCAATATAGAGCATGGCATGGGGGCGTTGCAGGGGGCAATTAACATCTATTACGGTCCTGACAATTTTCATACATTAGGGGATACCGAACCTGTGGGTATTTGCGGATCAGGACTGATAGATATGGTTGCTTCACTTCTTAGGTCGGGGTACGTGAGTGCTGACGGGTTCATGGAAAAGAATTTTGTTGTGGTGCCTTCAGGGAGGTCGGGTACCGGCACGGATATTTACATCTCCCCTAAAGATATCAGGGAGATACAGCTTGCAAAAAGTGCAATAGCTTCAGGTATAAATGTCCTTGTTAAGCGGGCAGGCCTCTCTCTGGATCAGGTCGATGCATTATACCTGGCCGGGGGATTTGGAAACTACATCCGTACGGAAAACGCCGTGGCTACAGGACTTATACCTTATGAACTTTCCGGCAAGGTTATCCCTGTCGGGAATACTTCTGGAACAGGAGCAATGCTGGCAGTCCGGTCTGTTTCATTCGATAAAGTTGTCAGTGAAACTTTATCCAGAATGG
>CAZFOO010000055.1:0-23741 GCA_964520585.1 uncultured Bacteroidales bacterium | reverse complement strand
TACAGGACAATTTATTACAGGGTTCTGGTTATCTTCAACGGTCACATCCAGAGTATCGTATGCAATACAGCTATTTTCATTAGTCTGACTAATTGAGACCCACGCATCAGGATTTTGTGTTCCCCAGTCTACTGTAATCTGGTTTGTTACGTTACCGGATATAATTGTACCACCGTCAATATCCCACGAATATGAATTTCCTGCTATGTCATCAACTTCATAGCTAATCCCTGCTGCTTCAGGGCATACTAAATCCGGACCTGAAATATCCGGAATTGGAAGAGAATGAATGGTTACGGGAAAACTAATGGTTTCAGAAGAGCAGCCGTCAAGTGTGGTAGTGAGTTTTAACGTTGGATCTCCACCTCCGGCATTATTCCAATCAACTTTCACTGTTGAAGTGTTGACTATTCCATCGATAATCTCCCCGCCAGTTACCTCCCATAAATATGAGGTCCCAACTATTTCTCCGGTTTGATATTCAAGAGTATCTCCTTCGCAAACTTCGAAAATATGCCACTGATTTGACGTTGCGTTGCCGATGGTATAAAATGATCCGGGGTCTGATTGATTATTGTATTCAGTGGCAATCCAGTCGGCTGAACGGGCGGCTTTAATAACACGGACTTCATCCAGTATTCCATCAAATCGCCGGATGCCAGAACCATCTGGTTGATTCCCGATCGCTACATTTATGTCTGGGTCGATATTAATATTTCCCGTTTTCGGAGTAAATCTAACCTCACTACCATTCTGAAAAATATACATATTTGCTCCGTCATAAATGGCGTTAACATATAATGATGTATTTCCGGTAATAGCCCCTGATGATTCTAAAGTCGTAGTATTGTTATTTGTTCGTAATCTGAATCTTAATCGTCCTGAGTTGTTGACACCTAGCATCCACCAATGACTTGCAGCTGGGGTTCCGTTTGCTTTGGATATTATTCTTGAATCATCATTTATTGCTCTATCATTAATCCATGCTGAAATTGTCAGTGCGTTGCCTTCCACATCAAATCCTCCGAGCTCGATACGATCTGAGTTGTCGGGACCGAAGTCTCCTCCTTCGGCTATAGCGGCCGGCTTATTTATTACGCCGTAAGCAGTACCATCATAATTGTTGTTGGTGCCATCCCTGTAATTGTTATTGTGCAAGTGCCACACTCCAATGTAATCTGGGCTCCATGTATCCGGACTAGAAGGATTGTTCTCAATAGCCGGGTTTCCGTAAAGAATTTTAATCTGGGTATCTGTTTGCGCCAATAATTCGGGAATTCTCACCCATGCAATGAACTCACCGGTAGCAGGGTCGTAATGTTCTATTTCATGATGGAGAGGAGTATAGTCACTTTGGGTAAAGATTATGTCATATCCTCCCGGATGCTCAACGCCACCAGTAGAGTGTTTGAGATCTTCATCAATAATGTTTATTAAAAGGGGGAAATCCTCCAGGTTGGTATTTCCTGAAACTTGTCCAGAATTAATAGTGATTTCTTTTTCCCAGGAGTAACCAAATGTGGCAAATGGAGAAGGTTTTACGGTGATGTATTTAGTCTCTGTATCATTGCCACCATCAATAGTTAAGGAAATTTTTTTTGATCCTGATGAATTGTAGGTAACAGTCACTTCCTGATCTGTTGCTGAAGCAGGGTCAGCTCCTGCTCCAAAATCCCACTCCCAGGATGTCGCTCCTCCTGTGGCTTCAAACCTAACAGATTCGCCAATGCATATTTCCGTTTTATCCGCTGTAAAATCGGCTGTTTGACCAAATCCCGAAAATGAGAGAGACAGGAAAAGGGATAATAAAATCATCCGCAACAGAAAGGGAGGTGGTGAAGAATTAAATGAAGAATAAACTGACCAGTCTGCCGGGGGTTGATCTGATGATCTGCCCTCGGATACTTGTGCCACCGATTGAGACATTGATGAATATGAAAACCAGCCAGATTTTTTTGATAATAACTGCCATAAAGTCCGGATCGTAATTTTGGTAGTTTTGTTAATTGAAGGGTTCGACATTTGTTGTGTTGAGAGCTTCAATAGCTGTTTTGCCCGGAAGAAAATTGTCAACCATGACTGAAATAAGAATTCTAACTCCCCCAACCCGGGAAGATTACACAAAGCCCCCTTTCCCCGCGTGACGGAGGGAGAGAGATTGTGCAAGCGGTTGTACCGCCTATTTTTTGTGCCTGATGTCACCTAAACAATTTAATTGCACAAAATATTAATAATCCAGCTATAATGCAATGATTTAAACACTGTATATAGCTGATTTTTATAGGGAATTGAATTTTTTCCCAGGATTATGGTGTTACCTCGGAAGCCAAAAAGTATTAAAATTCAACATTCCCGCAGGTTATCGTAAATATTTGTACGAAATATAATACTCAAAGGTTATGGTCTCAAACAGTTTATTTATATTGAGTTGCAATTAAAATACCTTGTTTTTAAAGGGGTTTTCAAGATTTTGATATTTTCATTTACCTTATTAATAGTCAGTATTTTTTGATGAATGGTTGCATCAGGGGGGATTAATAACTGTTTTAGCCGGTTTAAAACAGGGTTATACTTGCAAATGAGTCGATTTTAACCACAAATGTCGTTTAGTTAAACCATCCCGTGGACATTAACCTGTTTAAGGGAAAGGGGGGAGGAGGTTTTCCTTGGCAAAGCGAATTATTTTTAATCAAAAGAGTTCTTCAGGGGCTCTTCCCTGGGATCAAAGAAATAATTATGAGAGTTTACGGTAACATGAAGTATGAATTTTTCGGCGAAATACCTCTCAGGCTTTGTCCCGGAGATATTCGCAAAATAGTAAATTCTTTATTTAAATTCCGTGTCTTTTGAGCGCGGTCATATCATAGCGGTGCATTGTCCGCAATGCCTGCGTGATTCTAAGATGGTGTTGGGGGGATTATATTATTTTTAAATAATCAGCATTGCATCACCGTATGTTCCAAAGCGGTATTTTTCCTTTATTGCCACTTTGTATGCTTTAAATAGCGGATCGAATCCGGTGAAGGCTGAAACTATCATCAGCATTGTTGATAGCGGCAGGTGAAAATTGGAAACCATCGAATTTGGCACACCTGGCTCATAAGGAGGAAAAATGAATTTGTTGGTCCATCCGTCATAAGGTTTCAGCAGACCGGTTGTTGATACGGCACTTTCCAGGGTTCTTAAAACTGTTGTTCCAACGGCACAGATATTTGTCCTTTTTTCTTTGGCCTGGTTTACAATGTTGGCGGCTTCTTCTGTAACAATGATCCGTTCTGAATCCATCTTGTGCTTGGTAAGGTCTTCCACATCCACAGTCCGGAAATTTCCCAGTCCGACATGAAGTGTTATCTCGGCAAAATTGACTCCTTTTATCTCAAGACGTTTTAGCAGCTCACGGCTAAAATGCATTCCTGCAGTAGGGGCTGCTACTGCACCTTCATGCTTGGCAAAAATTGTCTGGTACCTTTCACGGTCCTCCGGTTCCACTTTACGGCGAATAAATTTTGGAAGAGGGGTCTCACCAAGACCATATAAAGTTTCTTTGAACTCTTCATAAGACCCGTCATAGAGAAATCTAAGGGTCCTTCCCCTGGAAGTGGTGTTGTCGATAACTTCGGCTACAAGCATGTCGTTTTCGCCGAAATATAGTTTATTGCCTATCCGTATTTTTCGTGCAGGATCGACCAGTACATCCCACAAACGCTGCTCCCTGTTTAACTCGCGCAATAGGAAAACTTCTATTTCTGCCCCGGTCTTTTCTTTATTTCCTATCAGCCTTGCGGGGAAAACTTTGGTATTATTGAAAACCATAACATCTTCTTCACTAAAATAATCCATGATATCCTTGAAGATCTTATGTTCGATTTTTCCACTGTCACGGTGCAAAACCATTAATCTTGATTCATCTCTGTTTGCTGCCGGATGTTTAGCAATCAGATTTTCCGGCAAATTATACTTGTAACGCGATAGTTTCATTCTTTCCATAATATTTTCTAGTATTTCTTATAAGAGCCCTTTATACGTTAAAACGTAAAATATGTTTCATTTATGCAAATATTTTTTCAAAATCTTCGGGAGAAATTGCTTTTGAAAGGTCATAATCGCCAATTCTTGTTCGTTTCAATGCAGAAAGATAAGCCCCGCTTCCAAGGTCATGGCCTATATCCCGTGCCAGAGACCTTATATATGTTCCTTTACTGCATGATATAACCAATTCCACTTCCGGCAAATGAAAACTTTCAATAGCAATTTTGCTTATGTTCACCCGGGAAGCCGGAAGTTCGATATCATCACCTTGCCTTGCGTGTTTATATGCACGCTTGCCGTCGATGAATTTTGCAGAAAAAAGGGGAGGTATCTGTTCAATTTCCCCGGTGAAGTTCTGCAGTGTTCTTTCAACCAGTTCCCTTGTTATATGTTTTGTTTCGTACTCCTTATCAACCTCTGTTTCCAGATCGAATGAAGGTGTGGTCTTTCCGAGCATGAACCTGGCTATATATTCCTTTTCAAGTGACTGGAAATGATATATTTCTTTGGTCATCCTTCCTGTACAGATTATTACCAGACCCGTTGCAAGTGGATCAAGAGTTCCCGCATGGCCAACTTTAATTTTACGAATACCGTAATGCCTCCTTAAAATTGACCTCACCTTATTTACTGCATCAAAGGAAGTCCAGCCGTAAGGCTTATCTATAAGAACTATATCGCCTTTTAAAAGGTCGGTGTTTGTTTCTGTATTTAACATTAGAGATATTTAACCCAGGAATATGGCAACTGAACCTACAAAGATACAATATATCGCAAAATAAATCAATTTTCCTCTTCTTACTATTTCGAGCATTACCCTGCATGCAAAAAGTCCAGAAAGAAAAGCTGCCCCAAAACCCACAAGTAGCGGAAAGAATCCTATTGTTATTTCAGCTACATCAGGCACACGTATAATATCAATAAGCGTTGCTCCGATTATGGGGACCAGGACCATCAGGAAGGAAAATCTCGTTACAAGTTCTTTCTTAATTCCAAGTAAAAGCCCTGAGGCTATCGTTGCTCCGGAACGTGAAATACCGGGCAGCACTGCCATTGCCTGTGCAATACCAATTATAAAAGCATCCCTGAATGTTACATCTTTATCTCTTGATTTTGCCAGGTATGTAAGCAGTAGCAGGCTTGCGGTTACCAGGAGCATACTTCCGACCAGTATTATGTTGCCGTTGTAAACACTTTCCACTTCGCTCATGAAAAATATTCCTACTATGCCCACCGGTATCATGGAGACTAAAATCTTGGCTGAATATTTTGTTGATTCATTCCATTTAAATTTCAGAAGACCGGCAGTAATATTACCTATATCTTTAAAAAACACAACTATAATACTTAAAACTGTTGCAGCGTGTACAATTATGGAAAATGTCAGATTTTCCTTTGCTTCGATATCCAGTGCTACCTTTCCGAGCTCCAGGTGCCCACTGCTGCTTACGGGAAGAAATTCGGTAAGTCCTTGCAGCAATCCAAGTATTAATGCTTCAATCCAGGTCATTTTAAATGATTAGTTGTTAGTATTTTATAATAATAAAAACAAGTATCCGGCAAACAGTATCAGTAAAAATAAATTTAAGAGCCTGAGTTTTCCGGAATTGAAATAAACCGGAATTCCGAGGGTATTGAAAAATCGGTTTGTTTGAAAGATGAATTATCCATCAGTCAGGACACACAAAAGGGCATCTGCAAAGCATGGATGATACATCGGAATTTAAACACTGGATATTGCATTACCTGTAAAACATAAATAGCTGATTATTAAATCGATTCACGTGTTTTTATATATACGAAGATAAATAACCTGTGGAATAAATAACAGGATACTGATTTGACCAAAAAAATAAGATTTTGTATAAAATTAAGATTGTGCAAGAAAGCCCAAAAAAATTTGGAAATCAGTGGATTCACCTTCACATGTTTTCTTTTGTTTCTTTGGGCTTTTTCATTATGGCATATATTATAAATATAAAGCCAAACAATGATAACATTGGAGCTAATGTAATCCTGCGGAAACTGAATATTTCGGGGTTAAAAACATTAGAGTCATCCGAACCACCTCCGGTCATAAGGATGAATCCTAAAATAATTATCGCGATTCCAATTATCAGGAGCCGGTAGTTTTCCTTTGCAAAAGGAAAATCTAATGATTTGGGTAACTCTTTTTTTTTCTTTGCCATCTGTATTTATGTGATTTATTGTAAGCCATCATATATTGGCTGTTAATAATATAACTCATCCGTATTAAGTCTGAGAAATCTGCTTACTGCGAAATAGGTAGATATCCAGTTTATTATTATACCAATTAAGATAACAGAAATAAACAATAATCCGATTGTCTGGATATCCTGGAAACTAAACAGTTCTGAAAATTCTTTTTGAACCATGTAGATTACACCGGCCATAAGTAAATTAGCAAAAATTGCAGCATACAATCCATGGGCGGCACTTTTCAAAAGGAAAGGCCTTCTTATAAAGGAATTGGTAGCTCCTACAAGTTGCATGGTGTTTATGATGAATCTTCTTGCGTAAACTGATAATCTGATTGTATTGTTTATTACTGAAACAGATATAAGAAAAAGCATAAAGCTAAATGCTACCAAAATAATACTTATTTTACGAATATTGTCATTTACCAGGTGAACCAGTGATTTTTGATAATATACTTCCTGCACATTTGAAAATTGTTCAATATCTTTTTCAATGACCATTATACTGTCCGGATTTGCATAAGCTGCAAAAAGATTTACTTCAATGGATGGCAGGAGAGGATTATAGCCAAGAAAAGTTATAAAATCTTCTCCAAGCATCTCTTCAAGTTCACTTGCTGCACGTTCTTTTGTTATATACCTTGTGGCTTTTACATAATTGGTGGCGTCCAGACTTTTCTGGATGCGAATAATATCTACCTCTTTTATATCCTCTTCTAAAATAACTGAAAAACCAATATTTTCCTTCACATATTCAGAGAGATTTCTTGCATTTAGAATCAACAGGCCCATTAATCCCACAACAAACAGTAATAAGGATATACTGATAATTGAAACAAAGTAAGAGCTCCTTAACCGTCTTTTGACAACTTTTGACTCTTTTTTCATGACCGATATATTTTGGTCGACTTGATTAATTGTTTATCCCGGTTGACAAATATTTCTGTAATACATCTGGTCCGGCTTATCTCATATTTTTTACTTGCTGCGGGAAATTATATTTTATTTCCGGAAATCCAAAATATAGAAGAAATTTTTACGGGCCGGTCAGTTTATGATTTCTGTCCAGCCAAATATGTCCTCCACATCTCCAAACTGGATCCCCATGAGCCTGGTGTAAATGCTTTCTGAAATTGGCCCCGGCTTTCCGTCTTTACAATACTTAATGGTCTTTCCGGTTTCCAGATCATGAATTTCTCCAATAGGCGCTATGATGGCTGCTGTTCCGCATGCACCTGCCTCTTCAAAACTTTCAAGCTCATCTACTGTCACCGGCCGGCGCTCCACTTTTAACCCCATATCTTCAGCAATTGTCATCACGCTCTTATTTGTGATGGACGGGAGAATGGAACTGGATTTGGGAGTGATGTATGTGTTGTTTTTTATTCCGAAAAAATTGGCAGCACCTATTTCATCAACATATCTTTTTTCTTTGGCATCCAGGTACATGGGTGAACCACATCCCGCTTTAACTGCCTTCATGATGCCCCGCAGACTGGCCGCATAGTTTCCGCCTACCTTAATATCACCGGTGCCCAGCGGGGCTGCACGGTCAGAATCTTTCTCTATTGCGATTTTAACCGGATTGAAACCTTCTTTAAAATAGGGCCCAACGGGGGTGACAAATACTATGAATAAATATTCATTTGCCGGCTTGACTCCTACCTCGGCTCCTGTGCCAATAAGCAGGGGTCGGATATATAATGCAGCTCCTGTCCCGTGGGGTGGTACAAAGTGCTTATTCAACATTACTGCTTTTACTATCGCTTCTTTAAAAAGTTCTTCGGGGACTCTGGCCATAAAAATTCCTTCGGCCGAACGTGCCATTCTTTTTGCATTTTCCTGCCAGCGGAATAATCTGATCTTACCGTCTTTACCCATAAAGGCCTTCATGCCTTCAAACGCCTGCTGTCCATAATGAAGGCACGTAGCTGCAATATGTATGTCTATGTGGTCTTTTGATGATATTTCCAGTTCGCCCCATTTACCGTTCCTGTAGTAACATCGAACATTATAATCTGTTTTAATGTATCCAAATGGAAGGTTTTTCCAGTCAGTATTTTCCATGGCAATATATTTTTGTGCCAAATTTAATCATTATCTGAGAAAAGGCAATGGTCAAATATGCTGTAAATTACGGATAGGCCCGAAGGGAATAGAATTAATACTGCCGGAATAAGTGATTTTATTGGTTTCACCATTTCAGGGCATTAGTTATTAGTATTTTCACCAATAATAATGCAGAATTGAACTGCCAGGTTGTATGTTTTTCTCCGAACAGGATCCGAAAGGAAAATTTATTTGTTTATCAGCGCAATGAGTGCAATGATCAGCGCCAGGAGGGTGAGTGATATCATGAGCCATCCGGGAGCGGCACCTGCCCTGGATACTTGCGTTACTTCCTGGGGATGAATAATATGATCGCTGCTTACTATAATTTTTCCTTCCATATATGTGAATACATCTTCGTTGATCCATTTGATTGATGTTCCGGGGGCAACCTTCACGATTTTAGGGAAGTATGAGTTGCCGATGATCCGGATAATCACCTCTTCTGTTTCAGGTCCGTAAACAACAGGTACCTCAACATCAGCTGAGCCTATTCCAAAAGGTGTGATATGAATTCTGTTTGCTCATATTCCAGCGGCAGGGTGGCTGAGGGTGCTTCAGGGTTGATTGGTTCCGGTAGATTGCTCCCGGCCGGATCGGCGGCAGGAATATTTTCTGCAGATAATCCGTTAGATTGAGATTGCACGGTTGAAAGTGAAGGTGACAATGAAGGTGATAAAGAATTTGAGAGTGAAGGGGAGAGCGCAGCTGAAAGTGAATTTGAGGGCGTTCTGGGTGCAGGAATTTGATACCGGGCAGCAAGGTTTTGCTGGACAGCAATTGTTGCCAGCAGCTCCTTTGCCACCAGGCTTCCTGCCCGCTCCTCACTTTTTAGCGACGACATGAACAACCTGTTGCACGCTTCACAAGCTGAAACACCCTGATATACTGGCACAAGCAAGATTATAATTAATGTTAGAAGAGGCAATATTCCGGTAGATTTATTTTTGGATTCCATGGCACAAGGGGTTTTTTGTTAGAAAAATTCCATTATCAATAAACTAAAGATAATTTAGACTAAATTAAATTCAAATTTACAAATAAATAAAGAAGTGCCGCAATACATAAATAAAAAAATCTATTTATGAAGCATTTATGTTTAAAAAAAGCGGATCAGAATGATATTCTGCCTGCTCCGGGTTCATTTGATAGTTTGTAAATCTATCTCATTACCTGCATTTTTGCCATTCACACCAGTTAGCATGTTAGGGGGAGATTTCCGGATTGTATTATGAAGCGGGTTAATTAAAAAGAAATAATGCCTTGATCAACAATTGTTTATTTATGTAGAAATACCTTTTGCAACCCAATTTAGATGTTTAATTGACCTGTGGTCATTTTTCATACAAAAAGGTACTCTTTGTTGAGTTTTTACCTTATAAAAAATTCATATATATTTGGAAAATAATTTAAATAATTTCATATTTTAAAATCATCTTTGCTCAGTTAAAGTTTTTTTATTTATTTTTAACTTTTAGAACAGAGCTGAAAGCCGGTTAATAATAGCTAATTAAATTTTATTTTTATTTATAGACAGATATATAAAGATAAACTGGTCTGTCTGATTTTATAAAAAAAATCAATTTTATTCAGTAGTTTAAATGAATATTTTTCTCAAGTCCTCTCTATATATAATAGCTTATTAAAAAGTAATTTGAGCATCAGATAAATTTAACAGATTATTATGGGAAGCACAGTCAAACCTTTGATGGTTCCATGGGATTTTACTCAGGTTGCAGAATATGCCCTGGAACATGCTGTAAAAATTGCAAAAATTGATGGTAATCCCATCTATATTGCACATATAGCGAACAAAAAGGATGAAGTATCCAAGCTAAGGGGAGTTCTTGATGTTCATGCTGTTGAGGCTTTTAAAAAATACAGCATCAAACCGAACACCATTGTACGTTATGGCACAATTTTTTCAAGCATTGGCGAGATTGCGGATGAGATAAATGCTGAAATGGTGATAATGGGAACTCACGGGATAAAAGGAATGCAAAAACTTACCGGGAGCTGGGCATTGAAGGTTATTGTGAGTTCCAAAGTTCCCTTTGTAATTGTCCAGTCTCCACCGGAAAATATTAATTTTCAGCATATTGTATTTCCTGTTGATTTTCGTAAGGAAGATAAGGAAAAAGTAAATTGGCTTGTATATCTTTATAAACACTTCAACTCAAAAATTCATATAATTAAGCCAAAAAAAACTGATAAAAGACTTCTCAGAGGGGTAAACAACAATATTGCATTCACTAAAATGATACTTGACCAGAAGCATGTTGATTATGACATCATAACTGCTGATGGAAAGAAATCTTTTGCCAAGGAGACAATTGATTATGCGATTCAGATCAATGCAGAGCTTATAGTTATTATGACCACTAAAAATATCGGATTGGCTGATTATGTTATGGGAGCCGATGAACAATATATCATTGCTAACAGCGCAAAAATTCCCGTAATGTGCATTAACCCACGGATAGGCAAAACATCGGGAGGTTTTGCTGCAATGGGTGGCTGATCAGAACATAACATAAACTGATTTGCCCAGCAAAGGTTGAATTATTTATTACCCGGTGATATGTTATTTTGCATGAGCATACCAGGGAATTAATTTCAGAACAAGGATTGTATGTCCTTGTTTTTTTATGGTATAAAATTTTAAGGAAATGGAGCTGGTTTTTGTTACAGGGAATGTCAATAAGATGAGGGAGATAGATGATCTTCTTGGAGATAATTTTAAATTGCGGAACCTGAATGATCTGGGATTTTATGGTGATATACCGGAGATACATCCCACCCTTGAAGAAAATGCATCAGCAAAATCCTCATATATTTATGAGCGGTTTAATGTGGATTGTTTTGCCGATGATACCGGACTTGAAGTTGAGTCTCTGAATAATTGGCCGGGAGTATATTCTGCACGATTCGCCGAAATAGAAGATAATATCTCCTTCGACAGTAAAAAAGAGCGAACTGAGGCCAATATTCAAAACTTCCTTACCCTGCTTAAAGATAAAGATTCTCGAAAGGCTAGATTCCGGACTATCATTTCGCTTATAATTCAAGGTGAGGAGTTTAAGTTCGAAGGTACTGTTAACGGTAGGATTACTCACGAAAAAAGAGGTAAAGAAGGATTTGGATATGATCCTGTATTTGTCCCGGATGGCTATCATAAGACTTTTGCAGAAATGAACCTGAACGAAAAAAACAAGATCAGTCACCGGGCTATCGCATTTGGAAAGCTGGTTTCTTTTTTGAAAAGCAGGAAAGACATCCGGTAATTTTTAGATATCACTGAATAATTAGAGGTAGTTTTATTAAAGCTTAATTTGTTTCCGGTGAATATAAAAAACACTCCTTCCCCGGGAAATATGAATAATATCCGACACTTATTATTTATTCCGGTTAAATTTAAGAAGAATCTAAATGCGTCGTACCATTGTTATTATTTCTCTGCTGGCATTTTTTTGGAGTAATGCTGCTTCCGGTGCTCCTGCAGGTGGCTGGCGTGATCATCTTTCCTACAGGCGTGCCACACATGTTGCCGTAACAGACAATGAGGTTTTTTGTTCAGCAGGAGCCGGCATATCGGTTTTTCGAAAGAAAGACAGCAGCATAGAGAAACTTTCAAAGGTTAACGGGCTTTCTGATGTTGACATTACAAGCATAAAATGGTCTGAAGAAAGTCAGGTCCTTGTTGTCGGATATGCAAACGGTAATCTTGATATTATTGACCGGAATACAATAATCAATATCTCCGATATATTAAGAAGCCAGATCGCCGGATCCAAAAGCATTAATAATATAATGACTGTCGGAAATAAAGCGTATCTCTCTTGCACTTTTGGCATAGTTGTGGTTAACCTGGAGAGACATGAAGTAATAGATACTTATTTTTTAGGGGATGCAGGAATAAGGCTTAATATTAACGATATAGCGTTTGACGGGGTATATCTGTATGCTGCAACGTCATCTGGTTTGTATAAGGCCGATATAAACGCACCCAACCTGCTTGATTTCTCATTCTGGGAGCATATGGATTTTATACCTGAACCAGGGGCTCTCTTCTCATCACTTGCCTGGTTTGATAATATGCTATATGCTGTGCAGATGTCAAGTTCCGGTACCTATACCGTTTTCCGGTTATCAGATGGATCATGGAGTCATTTTGTGCCGCAATCCAGCAAACCAGTGACTCTAAGAGTGAATGATAATTATATGGCTCTGGTGAATGAAAGCCAGGCTGAAATATTTAGTCCCGGTCCTGTTGCTGAAAGGAAAATTGATGATTATGGTTTATGGGGAGTAGCTATCAGGGATGCAATGATGGAGGCTGATGGAACTGTCTGGCTGGCAGACCGGATTCATGGACTGGTACGTTTTGCCGGTGGATCGTATAATATTCTGACGCCTGCGGGGCCATATTCCAATAAGGTTTTTTCAATTACTTCTTATCCTCAGCGTACTTATTTTGCTGCCGGAGGATATAATGCGGCTTTTAATAATCTCTGGCTGAATGGAGAATACAGTTTTTTGAAAGAGGGTTCGTGGTCAAGCAGGCTTAATTATGATATCCGTGATGTTCTTTATGTAAAGGAACATCCTGATGATCCGGATAGAGAGTTTGTTGCGACATGGGGATACGGTCTTGCAGAATATCATGACGGAGAGGTTCAGGAAATTTATAATGAAGATAACAGTACCCTCCGGTCAGTTATCCCTGGTGAAAGTTTTATCAGAGTGGGGGGGATAGCTTTTGATAAAGAGAAAAACCTATGGCTTACCAATTCGGGTGTACCTGATCCTGTTTCTGTCAGAAAAGCAAACGGTGATTGGCTATCTTTTTCTTTTGGGGGAATGATAAATCATGATCAAACCGGCAAGTTGATTATCAACAGCCTCGGCCAGAAATGGATGCTTCTGCCCAGGGGAGGAGGGCTTTTTGTATTTTCAAACAGAGTTGACAATATCAGTGAAAATGATTTGCTCTATAGAAAAATAAGTATTACCGATGAAAACAATGAACTGATAAGTAATGAAGTTATGTCAATTGCTGAAGATCAGAACGGATTTATCTGGGTAGGACTGAATATTGGCGTTGTAGTTTATTACAATCCTTCTGAAGTTTTTGCAGGTGGCGATTTCCCTGCCCGCCGTATTGTTGTACAAGGTTCCGGAGAAGATGATCTGGGATACCTGTTGAATAATGAAACAGTCACTTCAATAGCTGTTGATGGAGCAGACCGGAAATGGTTTGGTACAGATAAGTCCGGCGTATTTCTTGTGTCGGCAGACGGGAAACAGCAGATACATCATTTTACAAGCCAGAATAGCCCTTTGCTGTCAAATACCATATCCGATATTGCGATTAATCCTTCCACAGGCGAAGTGTTTTTCGGGACGGCTGCAGGTGTTGTGTCATTCAGGGGACAGGCAACCTCCCCACAGTCAACATTTGACAATGTATATATCTTCCCAAACCCCGTCAGGGAAAGTTATGAAGGAGACGTTACCATTACCGGACTTGTTAGAGATTCGGTTGTCAAGATAACGGACATTAGCGGGAACCTGGTTTATGAGACTGTTTCACTGGGCGGACAGGCAATTTGGGACGGTCTTAATTCACAGGGACATCGAGCCGGTACAGGTATTTATCTCGTTTTTATTTCAACCCCGGATGGTTCGGAAACTCATGTTAGTAAAATTATGTTTATACACTAATCAGAATTCTCCTACTTTTTTTTTGTGAAAAGACCAGGGCAACTCAACAATTATTTTTAAAATGATCCAAAAGACCACAGGATTAGTGTTACATACGATAAAATACTCTGACAGCAGTGTTATATCGCATATCTATACCGAACATCTTGGAAGGCAGTCGTTTATGATTAGCGGAGCCAGAAGAAAAAAGTCACCGGCACGGATTAACCTTCTTCAACACCTTTCCATTCTTGATATGGAGGTATACTTCAAACAGTCAAGAGATTTGCAAAGGATCAGGGAATTCCGGCTGAAGGAGACTTTTTCTTCAATACCATGGCATCCTGTGAAAAATGCTGTAGCCATTTTTATTTCAGAGATTCTTTACAAAACATTAAGAGAAGAAGAGCCCAATATCACCTTATTTTCATACCTTATTAATACAATTAAGATATTTGATCTGTCGGAGAGTGGATTTGCCAACTTTCACCTTTTGTTTTTAATGGGGTTGGCCCGCCATCTTGGCTTCTCTCTCCAAAATAATTATTCTTCCCAGAATGAGTTTTTTGATATCGAAAATGCACGTTTTACCCGGAACGAGCCTTTACATAATCATTTTATCTCCGCCCCGGCATCCCGGTATCTTCATGAAGTGATGCAATGTTCTTTTGAAGAAATGGATAAAATTAAATTGAATGCAAAAATGAGAAATGTTTTACTGGAAGGAATTCTTGCATATTACAGGTTTCATATATCAGGTATGGGACAGATAAAATCCTATGCTGTTTTAAAAGAGGTATTTAATTAGTGCCTGTCCATAATGTACGCCTGCTGCGTTACGTTCGTCAATAAAATGCCGAATTACCTCATGTAAACCCGGCTTTTCTGACTTAGCAAACCTTGGATCCTTATATTATGATCCGGAGACTTGATTTTATCGACAGACTTTAATTAATAGCTTGTTACAATCTTGAGGCTGGCTGAGCAATATTGGTTTTGCTGAGGTCGGCCGATGAAAATTTTGTTTGGCAAATAATGGATCAAATCCTGCGAAATATTAATTATTATTGCAGGAATAACATAATAATACAAAGCGATGTTAGTCAAAAAGGAATTAATATCTGAAGAGCAAAAGAAATTTGCAATGTACGCCAGGGCACTTGGCCATCCAACCAGGGTATATATTATTGATCTCCTGAAAAATCAGTCTTGCTGCTACAGCGGCGATCTTGCACAGGAACTGCCCATAGCCAAATCCACATTATCCCAACATTTGAAAGAGCTGAAGAAATGCGGTCTGATACAGGGCGAGATCAGTCCGCCCAGGATCAAGTACTGCCTTAATAAAGAAAAATGGGCAGAAGTAAATTTTTTATTCAAAAAGTTTTGTAGTAAATGAAACTTTTTGAATATTTGTTCGTTATTTTACGAAATGCGAATTATGTTTGATACAGGTTTTATTTTTTTGATAACTGATAAATAACAGGTGATATGGAAATTAAGATATTAGGAAGTGGATGCGCCAAATGTAAAAGGCTTGAAGAATCAACAAAACTTGCTGTTGAGGAGTTGAAACTTGAGGCTACCATCACCAAGGTGGAAGATATAATGGAAATAATGAATTATGGTATTGCAGCAACCCCTGCTATGGTAGTCGATGAGAAAGTATTACTTAAAGGCCGTACCGCATCCAAGGAAGAGATAAAGAAGCTGTTGGCCGGCTGAAATCAGCAATTTTTAAAATTATGAGTCCCCGTCTGTGATTTTAAACTTTTACACCTGGCATTGTTAAATTAGAAAGTTAGTTGAATATGCAGGAATTTATTAGGGGTCTATTTCTTTTCTGAATAAATGGTGACTTCAACAGGAAAGATTAGTAGTCAATTTTAGTGAATAAAAAATTAAAATTTTAATTATGAAAGTCTTATTAGTTCTGAGTATTTCCTTATCCTTTGCACTGGGCAATATTAGTTGTAATCAGGGTACTGCAGGAGAACAGAAGCAGCAAACTGATGAAAAATCTGCTGTTGTAAATTCTGAAAGTAAGATAGAAGTTTATTATTTTCATTTTACCCGTCGCTGTGCAACATGTGTCGCCGTGCAGGAAGCTACGGAGCAATTTCTGAAAGAAAATTATCCGGATGATATGGGAAATGGGAACCTTGTTTATCATGAAGTAAACCTCTCCGAACCTGAGTCAAGAGTGATTGCACAAAAGCTTGATGTGGACGGCCAGGCTTTGCTGGTTGTATCCGGGGATGAAAAGCATGATCTCACCATGCAGGGATTTATGTATGCAATGCGGGATTATGACCGGTTTACTGAAATTATGGCTGAAGCAATTTCTCAGATCAAAAGCTAATATGTGAATGGATTTCCTTACCCAATGGCTTGATAATACCCAGTTACCATTATTATCCGCATTATTACTGGGACTGATGACCGCCATTAGTCCATGCCCACTGGCTACAAATATTACAGCAGTTGGCTTTATCAGCAAAGACATAAAAAGTAAACGGAGGGTCTTTTATAAGGGACTTGTATACACTTTAGGCCGCTCGATTACTTATGTTGGACTTGGACTTATTCTTTTACTTGGTGCTGATCAGATGAAGCTTTCTCTTACCTTGTCGGTATATGGTGAAAAACTTATTGGTCCGTTATTACTGTTAATCGGAATTTTGATGCTTACGGGAATAAAAATTTCTCTTCCGGGCTCCTGGTCATTATCTGAAAGAGTGGGGAGCAATCATAAGGACTCTTTTTTCGGGGTTTTATTACTGGGTATTGTATTTGCACTTGCTTTTTGCCCTTACAGCGGGGTATTGTATTTTGGAGCACTTATTCCATTGACATTAAGCAGCACACAAGGAATCCTTATGCTGTTCCTTTTTGCTCTGGCAACCGGTCTGCCGGTAATTATTCTCTCCTGGATGCTGGCATTTGCAATTAATAAGGTGGGGAGTTTTTACGACAGAGTCAGGACCTTCGAGAAATGGTTCAGAAGGGTTATAGCGGTACTGTTTATTTTAACAGGAGGCTATTATATTGCAATGATATATTTTTAGCATACTATAAATAAACCCGGAAGATTAGCTGCATCCAATATGAAATAGCTGAAAAACAGTTTGCATGACTGCCAGTAATGTCTCAAAACGCTAAAATCCGGAATGAATTTGCCGGAAAGTATTTATACAAAAAAACTTTTGTCTGTAACAAGCTAGCCGGTATAAATTAATCAAGCTTTCACGAAAATTAAATTATTGTGATTTATACTTTCTTAATAAAATTTTCTAATTAATGTTCGTAAGTTTGCGAACTTAAAATTTAACATAATGGAATGGAGATCTGAACTTAAAATATTATTCTGGATAATAGTTTTCTTTCTCTTAGCGTACTTCATGCCTCTGGAAAGTGCACGTTTTCAGGAGGCGATTGCTGCCACTCTTGACCTGGTACGCTGGTATGCACAGGAACATGTTATATTATGCCTTATACCTGCATTTTTTATTGCCGGGGTAATTGCCGTTTTTGTAAGCCAGGGGTCGGTACTTAAATATTTTGGTGCTCAGGCCAAAAAGTGGGTTGCTTATTCAGTAGCTTCTGTTTCAGGAACCATCCTTGCTGTTTGTTCCTGCACTATCCTGCCGCTTTTTTCAAGTATCCATAAAAGGGGTGCCGGACTGGGACCGGCAATGGCATTTCTTTATTCAGGTCCCGCTATAAATATTCTTGCAATTATTCTGACGGCCCGCATTCTCGGGTGGGAACTTGGACTGGCACGGGTAGTTGGGGCAGTTGTTTTTGCTGTTGTTATCGGCTTATTAATGGCGTTTATTTTCAGGAAAGAGGAAAAAGAAAAAGAAGAACAGCAGATGAAAATTGTTGTTCCACCCGAAAAACGTCCTCTCTGGCAAACATCTCTTCATTTTTTCACCCTTGTTCTGATCCTGGTATTTGCCAACTGGGGCAGACCTGATGAAGGTGTGGACAGTGGTGCCTGGTATTTTATCTGGTCAAATAAGTGGTATATTACTGGATTTCTAGGATTGGTACTTGCTTATTCACTTGTTAGAATTCTTAAAATATCATGGTGGAAAGTTGCTGCATCAGTAATTGCAGTTGTGGTATCTGCAATGGTTTTTCCCGGTGCCATGATTCCCTTTGTTGTCGCCATTGCTGCACTGGCTGTTATTACCTTATCAAGCAGTGATCCCGAAAACCGTGAATGGACAATATCTACCTGGGAGTTTACCAAACAAATTATGCCCCTTCTTGCACTTGGAGTTGTTGTAGCGGGCTTCTTGCTGGGCTCTACCCATGGAGATACTGAACTTGCAGGGATTATCCCCGATCATTGGATCAGTTCACTTGTTGGGGGTAATTCCCTGTGGAGTAATTTCTTTGCTTCGCTGGTCGGGGCTTTTATGTATTTTGCGACTCTAACTGAAGTACCTATATTACAGGGGCTGATTGGATCAGGAATGGGACAGGGTCCTGCACTGGCTCTTTTGCTGGCCGGGCCTTCCCTTTCTTTGCCAAATATGCTGGTAATTCACAGCGTAATAGGAACCAAAAAAACAGTGGTATTTGTCGGACTGGTTGTTATTATGGCTACTGTAAGCGGAATGATTTATGGTTCCATAATATAGTTTTGGGAAGATACATAGAATTTCAAGTCCTGTGATCATGATTTGAAAAAACAATATTATCTTTATATGCTTGTTTATGTAGTGTTGATAACTATAATAATATTGTTTTTTAAACTATGCCGCTTATAAATTCACTTGTTTCCTGGTTCAATACCAGCCGTATGCATGAGATAGATTTCTTGAAAAAGCATCCGGAGGAAGTGCAACTGGAAACTTTTTTAAAACTGCTTAACTCCGCTAAAAATACCGAATACGGAAATAAATATGATTTTAGGTCCATCGATTCAGAAGCTGAATTTAAAAAGCGCCTCCCTTTTCAGCATTATGAAGATATAAAACCTTATGTCGATAAGTTGAGAGATGGCAAGAAGGATATTTTATGGCCAGGAGAAACAAAGTGGTTCGCCAAATCATCGGGTACAACCAGTGATAAAAGTAAATATATACCAGTAAGTTCTGACGCCCTTGAGGATTGTCATTTTCGGGGAGCCAAAGATATACTTGCCATTTATACAGGGAATAATCCTGAGTCCCGAATTTTTTCAGGCAAGGGCCTCACTATCGGAGGAAGTCATCAGGTTAACAATTTTAATAATCAGTCATTTTACGGTGATCTCTCCGCTATTCTGCTCGAAAATACTCCGTTCTGCGTTAGTTTTATCCGAACACCCAATACTAAAATCGCACTTATGGATAAGTGGGAGGAAAAGCTGGAGATGGCTTATGAGGCAACTTTGTATGAAAATGTTACCAGCATATCAGGGGTTCCATCATGGAATCTGGTTTTCATAAAATATGTTCTGGAAAAAACGGGGAAATCCAATCTTCTTGAGATCTGGCCAAATCTGGAGCTCTTTATTCATGGAGGAATAAGCTTTCTTCCTTACCGTGAACAGTTTGAAAAGCTCATTCCTTCATCATCAATGAACTATTTAGAAACATATAATGCATCTGAAGGGTTTTTTGCAATTCAGGATGAACCCTGGCGTGATGATATGCTTTTAATGCTTGACTATGGGATATATTATGAGTTTATTCCAATGGATCAGATCAACGAGGAGAAACCTGAAACTGTTTCTATCGGGGGTGTTGAAACAGGCCGGAATTATGCAATGGTTATCAGTACCAATGGAGGGCTGTGGAGATATATTATCGGGGATACCGTAATGTTTACTTCCCTTTATCCCCATAAACTAAAAATATCAGGAAGGACCAAACATTTTATCAATGCATTTGGAGAGGAACTGATAATAGATAACGCTGAAAATGCACTCAAAGCAGCCTGCAATAAAGCTGGTGCAATAATTAGTGAATATACTGCCGGTCCCGTATTTATGAGTGACACTTCAAAAGGTAAGCATGAATGGCTTATCGAGTTCGAAAAAGAGCCTGGGAATATGGAGTATTTTATCACGATGCTTGACAATGCCCTTCAGTCTCTAAACGCTGACTATGAAGCCAAAAGGTATAAAAATATTACACTTGATATTCCGGTTGTTCATAACGTTAAAAAAGGAACATTTTACCGGTGGCTCAAAGAAAAAGGCAAACTCGGAGGCCAAAACAAGGTACCCAGACTTGCCAATGACCGTAAGTATCTTGATGAACTTCTTGAGATCAGCAAACGAGCGTAATTAATAATGCTGTATGTGAATATTTTTATTATGATCCTTCTTGGTCTGTCCGGAGTGCATGACAGGTTTGAGCTGGTCTATTCCGGAAGTGCATACTCTGATGAGTTTTATCCGGATCATATTGGGAATATCTATTTTGTAGATGATCATAAGCTGATAAAGATTCAACCTCATTCAGAAATTTCGCTTGAATACGGGACTGTCTCTTCCGGAACAATTACCTCTGCAGATTTTTCTGATCCGTTTCAAATAATGCTTTTTTACAGGGACTTTAACCGGGTATTGTTTCTTAATAATGACCTTTCTCCTATAAATACCGAGGTCGATCTTTCCGGCATGGGTATTGAACAGGCTGTTCTTGTCTGCTCTTCGGGTAAAGGCGGAATATGGGTTTTCAGTGACCGTGAAAACAGACTCATATATTTTGATCAGTTTCTACAAAGATCGCAATATAGCCGGTCGCTTAGTTCAATTACAGCCAAAGGGGATAAGCCGGCTTATATGATTGAGGCGGATAGCAGATTATATCTACATGTTCAAGGAGAAGGCATATTGGTGTTTGATCGATTTGCATCTTACCTTAAAACCATAGCATATTCAGGACCGGACAGATTTAGTGTTACTGGAGGGAAAATAATTTATTTTCATGATGAACGGCTCATGAGTCTGGATGTGGAAGATGGAAGTACTGAAATAATAATATTACCGGGGGAACTGGAACCGGACTTTGCCGATTATAAGTCTGATTATGTTTATATTTTGTCGGGGAAAAATATTTATTCTTACAGAATAAAACAGAAAGATAATCTTCTTTGATTACATGATTTACAATACATTGCTTTATCTGCTTGAAGAAGCATCCTATTAACGAGTAGCTCAAATTTTTTTTTCTTCCGGGTAATTCTGGCAAAAAGTATTAATTTAGGTGGCAAATATTTTATGAATCGTCCGGAATAATATTTTCAATATTTTGACCAGATAATATTTTTTATTTTTGTCTGATCGAATTCGCAAGTTATCGACTTGCTCATTTCACAAAATACAATGAATTTCACATCTGATAAATACTTTTGAAAGAGCTTAATTAAGCATGTGAAATCGACAAAAAGTCAATTCTACATCTGACCAGTATTGCAAAATGAACTATTTTATTGCGTGTAGAATCGACGAAAGGTCAATAAACATTAGGGTTCTATCGGGTTTGAAAGACTGAAGATTCTTTACCTTCATAATGTAAATAGCTGATTATTAATTTGATTAACCTGTTTAATATAGATGAATTAAGTAGCCAGACTCTTTTTTAGCTACCTTATAATAAATTACTTTCTATGCATATTGCTGTAGCCGGGAATATAGGTTCGGGGAAAACAACCCTGACGGAATTGCTTGCCAAACATTTTAGATGGGAACCTAATTTTGAATACGTTGATGATAATCCATACCTGAATGATTTCTATGAGGATATGCAGCGCTGGTCTTTTAATCTGCAAATATATTTCCTTAACAGCAGGTTTAGCCAGATACTTGATATCAGAAAAAAGGGAACTACTGTTATCCAGGACCGTACTATCTATGAGGATGCATTTATTTTTGCTCCTAACCTCCATTCAATGGGTCTTATGACCACAAGGGATTTTGAAAACTATTTTACCCTGTTCAATCTTATGAGCTCACTTGTGCAACCCCCGGACCTTCTTATATATATAAGGGCTTCCGTTCCTACACTGGTGCATCAGATACAGAAGCGGGGAAGAAAATATGAAAACAGCATAAGACTGGATTACCTCAAACGGCTTAATGAGCGTTACGAAGCCTGGATCGCTTCCTATAACCTTGGCAAGATATTAATAATAGATGTCGATAATATCCAGTTCACTGAAAGTACCGAAGAGTTGAGCAAGGTAATTGACAGGGTCGATGCCGAACTATTCGGACTTTTTTAACAAGGTTTTATTAACAGGTCCTTTAACTTCAACCGTTTATCTCGAAGGCCTTCATTAACATGTCCATTATAACTTCCAGCTGTTAGGCATACTTTAATTTGCTGCCTTCCGGCCTATATTCAAGTATAATCCATGTCACTGAATCTTACCAGTTCGCCAAATTGTCTTATCCTGTCGAAGATTGTTGATTTTTCCAGTTTGACAAGGTTTTCGGTACCAAATTTTTCCACGCAGAATGAAGCCATTGCCGAACCGGTAATTATTGCATTTTTCATGTTTTCAAAACTAAGGTCATTGGTTTTGGCAAGGTAACCGGTAAATCCACCGGCAAAAGAATCTCCTGCACCGGTAGGATCAAAAACATCTTCAATAGGGAGGGCGGGAGCAAAAAACATTTTTTCTCCCGAAAAAAGAAGTGCGCCGTTTTCACCTTTTTTAATAATCAGGAATTCAGGACCCATCGACAATATTTTTCTTGCTGCGCGCGGAAGAGAATATTCGCCGGAAAGTTGCCTGGCTTCAGCATCATTTATGGTAAGAACATCCACCATCTTAATTACTTTTTTCAGGCTTACCGGAGCATTTTCTATCCAGAAGTTCATGGTATCCAGAACTATAAGGTCAGGCCGGGCATGAAGCTGTTCAATAACAGATAACTGGATATCGGGAGCAAGGTTTCCCAGCATCAGATATCTGTTATCCTGGTGCATAGCGGGAATTACCGGCTTATAATTTTCAATCACATTCAATTCCGTAACAAGAGTTTCCCTGAAATTCAGATCTTCATTGTATTTCCCCGACCAGAAAAAAGACTTTTCATCAGACCTTACTTCAAGTGCTTCGGTATTGATACCATGATCATTTAAAAGGCGGATATATTCGGAAGGGAAGTCACCCCCTACTGCCGAAACTATTTTAACAGGTGTTGCGAAATATGATGCTGCAAGACTTATATATGAAGCTGCACCTCCTATTATTTTGTCTGTTTTCCCAAATGGTGTTTCTATGGCATCAAAAGCGACGGTTCCTGCGATTAGTAGACTCATAATGAATTCTGTTTTAAACTGTTTTTATTAGGTGACACGGTTAATTATTAAATAAAATCAATAGCATCCTCTTAAATCTGTTTTATACCGTCGGTATATTCTGCTATTACTCTATTTAAAGACATTTATAACGTATTCTTGCTTTTTAGTGGACATTAATGAAATAAATCGATTGAAAAGTTTTCGGCAACAAACAATATTTCCCTACAGTATTACGATATATCCATATTGGTGAAACTTGGTATTACAGAATGCCAAAAATTTTTAACAAATATATTGCTTAATTAATTAAAAGCTGTTATTTTCGCAATCGCAAACCGGAATACTTTATACCGGTTAAATTATTCCTCCTTAGCTCAGTTGGTTAGAGCACCTGACTGTTAATCAGGGGGTCCTAGGTTCAAGT
>CAZFOO010000054.1:0-23803 GCA_964520585.1 uncultured Bacteroidales bacterium | reverse complement strand
ATGGATTGAAAAGCAAAATAACCGAACCATGCATTATTAACACATTGTTAAACAGTTTATTAACTATATTTTATACGAATGAATCCCCATGACACTAAAGTCTCACAAAATAATATGAATAAAACAGGGGGATCCATCCGAGTGGAATACTGAATACGAATACCATGCTTTAGTAAATAATTGAATATTAATTTGATAAACCTATTTTATTCGAATGAAAACCAATCGCAGAGATTTCATTAAACTTTCAGGTCTTGCTGGCATCGGTCTGGCAGGATCAGGTATTGCCGGATGTGCCACACAGTCCGGCAGTCAGGAACCTTTCAGGCTATCACATAACCAAAGTTTTAATATGGCCGGGTATGCAGCTCCAAAGCTTGAAACTGTCCGCATCGGAGTTATAGGCCTTGGTAACCGAGGTTCCGGGGCCTTAAGGCGACTGGTCAGGATCGAAGGAGTGAAAATTACGGCTTTATCTGACATTGATCAGGGAAAGGTTAACCGCTCCAACGAGTTTGTTAAAGAATATTCCCATGAACCCGCACTCTATTCGGGTGGCGAGGATGAGTGGAGGAAGCTTTGTGAAAGAGATGATGTTGACCTGGTATATATTTGCACACCCTGGGAATTGCATGCTCCAAATGCAATTTATGCAATGGAAAATGATAAACATGCAGCAACTGAAATTCCTGCAGCCCAAAGTATGGATGAGTGCTGGGCCCTGGTCGAGACATCAGAACGAACCCGCAGGCACTGTATAATGCTGGAAAATGTCTGTTATGACTTCTTTGAAATGATGACACTTAATATGGCCAGGCAAGGATTTTTTGGCGATCTCATACATGGTGAAGGAGCATATATCCATGATCTGATGGGTCATAATTTTTCCAAAACCACCTATGCAGACATGTGGAGGCTGGAAGAAAATTCAAGAAGAAATGGCAGTCTGTATCCAATGCACGGCCTTGGGCCGATATGCCAGTTGATGGACATTAATTATGGAGATAAAATGGATTACCTGGTATCGGTATCCAGCAATGATTTTATGATGGACAAAAGGGCTGAGGAGCTTGCTTCCGAAGATGATTTCTGGGAGCCTTATGTTGGCAGGGACTACAGGGGTAATATGAATACCACTATAATACGTACATTAAATGGAAGGTCTATCATGGTTCAGCATGATGTTACTTCACCGCGCCCCTACACCCGAATACATCTGATAAGCGGTACAAAAGGGATTGCCCGAAAATGGCCTTCACCTGCAAGGATTGCAACAAGTCACCATGGATGGGTATCTGATGAGGAATTTAAATCACTTGAAGAGAAATATACTCCGGAAATTACCCGGAGGGTAGGAGAGATGGCACGACAGGTGGGAGGTCATGGAGGTATGGATACATTGATGGACTGGCGGTTGGTGGATTGTTTACGTAACGGGTTACCCCTGGATATGAACGTTTATGATGCCGCATCGTGGAGTTCGATAATACCATTGAGTGAATGGTCTGTTGCCAACCGTTCCAGACCCGCCGATGTACCTGATTTTACCGGAGGATCATGGCAGACTAACAAGTCCGGCATGGATATAATGCTGGAAAGTGGAGGTACTACAAAACTTATCTGAGACTGTATTACCTAAAGATATTTCTGTTTTTTGCCCTTGTATAAAAAAGCGGAAGCCGTTTTATAACAAATAAGGAACTGACTGTTAATTAATTGTTTCTTATCAGTTCCATCATAGCAGAATGAAGAATTGGTCCTGTTTCAGGTCCTAGTGAGTTTATTTCCCCGTAAGGGCTTTCTTCATAACCGTATGTATAAGGGGATTTTGCGTCCCACTGGCTTTTGGGAATTATGTAGCCGATCATATCATTTGAAAGCCCGGAAATAAACCTGAATTCACCTGGCATTATATGTCTCAGTGGTGGTATTTCCACTGGATCGATTTCAAAGTCCTGTCCCCCGGGTGCTTCTATTCCCCCATCAGCAATCTCCGGATAAAGTTCACCAGGATGATGAAGGAAACTTGCCGGTCCCATTTGCCAGAAGGCTATTTCTGAACGGAACTTCATCCATCCTTTAAGTCCCCTGTTGAAAATGCCTAGTGCCGCCCCCAGCCTGAACAGAACATTGTCAAGAGGGAGGTAGACAGTTTTTGCTCTTAAATCAATACCTCCAAGATCCATCTCCAAAGCATTTCTTGAGTTAAGAGCTTCAATAGTCAGCTGTGCAAGGGTTAATCCCTGGGCCTCGACTTTATCAAATGAGGGTTCAAAATATACGGTATCGGAAAAGGGACATTCAATTCCCACTGCGGGAGAAGTGGTCATCAACCCCCCGATATTCCCCGTAACAAACATTGCCACTCCACCTAAACCCGGTGTAACAAGTGAATCTCCTGACCATATCCCCTTCTCAATTCCTTCTCTCAGGTAATGGGGGAAATCTGATGTTATTAGGAGGTTCCGGCTCCAGATAGTTTCGGGATGATTATCCCATTGTACCAGGGTGCCGAGTGTTTTGCCGTTTTCGGGATCAAGTGCCTGCATAATTCTCAAGTCAGGGTTAACCAGAACCGGTTGGCGTGTATCTCTTATCATCGATGCAACTCCTCCATGGTCGGTTGCAAATCTGAAAATGGCGGGGTTAAGATTATTGGTTGCTGACTTTATTGCTTCGATGGTCTGGGCTTTAACATATTCGATATATTTCTGATCTACTCCGGATTTGAATATGCCAGGGCCCCATAATCCAAGAAGATCTGGAGCAGAATGGGTATGGGTGCTGGATATGATTGCATAATCAATGCCAAGGTGTTCGGGAAGACTCTTACGGATATCAATAATTTCGCAACCAAAAATGCCTATAGCGTCAAGAACTACCCATGCCAGCCGTGTATGTCCGTCGTCCAGTACCATGGCTCTTGCCCAGAGGTCATCATTTATCCCCTTTGCTGGCTTCCTGTTATGAAAGCCAGCCATCCACACCGCATCAAACTGTCCACTGCCGCTTATATCCTTATATGTGTCTCCTTCCTTTGTATTATACCTGGCATTTCCCTTAACATCTGTCCACGTATCTGTTATCACTGGAGTGATCTTAACTGCAGAAAAGCCGGCGCGGACAATATCCGGGGAGGAGGATTCAATGTTGATATCAACATTGTACCCTTTGTGCCTGTCCTTTACGTTATAGCGGAATCCGATAACTAACGCCAGTATAATGGCAATCAGGCTAAACCCGGTGTATTTTAGTACATTTCTCATTTTTACAAACAGATTATTATCCGGTTGAAAGATATTTTAATAATGATTAAGGTCTTTATTCTATATTAGACAGGGTGAGGATCCGGAGATACAGGCATATCAAAATCCAACCGGCACACATTATACGATCCTGCTCCTATTTGGCCTGTGCCGATATATTCTAATGGCATTTATAGCATATTTCATTAAATCCCTTTTTTCGCTCCATGAAATTTTTAATGTTATTCATTGTCGTTTCAGCAATGTTATACATCGCCTCGCGGGTAAAGAAGCCCTGGTGTGAAGTTATTATCACATTATTGAATGATAAAAGCCTGGCCAGTATATCATCGGTAAGTACCCGGTTGGATAAATCCTCAAAGAAATACTCAGCTTCTTCTTCATATACATCTAGACCCGCACTGCCAACCTTACCGCTTTTCAATCCATCGATCAGATCTGCCGTTTTAATAAGTTTCCCCCTTCCCGTATTGATTAGCATGACCCCTTCCTTCATTTTATCAATGCTGTTTTTGTTTATCATATATTCAGTCTCCCTGGTTAGCGGACAGTTTAGAGAGATTACTTGAGATCCGGCAAATAATTCGTCAAGTTCAACATACCTGCAGCCTGTTTCTCTGGCAAACTCTTTGTCGGGATAAGGATCATAGGCCAGAACATCCATCCCAAATCCAAGGAGTATTTTTATAAGGGCTTTCCCTATTTTTCCGGTACCTATAACCCCTGCATTTTTCCCGTGCATATCAAACCCCATGAGCCCTATCAGTGAAAAGTTGGAATCCCTTGTTCTCCAGTAAGCCCTGTGTATTTTCCGGTTAAGTGAAAGCATAAGCGCTACAGTATGTTCTGCAATGGCATTGGGGGAGTATGCCGGTACCCTGGCAACTCTTATTTTTTTGTCTGCAGCTTTTAAATCCACGTTATTATAGCCGGCACACCTCAGCGCAATAAGTCTGACTCCGCATTCATGGAGGTTATTTATAATATTTTCAGAAATAATATCATTGACAAACGCACAAACCACATCGGCACCTTCTGCCAAGACTGCATTCTCAGATGTGATATTGAATTTGAAGTATTTAATATTAAACCCGAAATCATTGTTAACTTCATTGAATATATCCCTGTCATAACTTTTGGCATCAAAAAAAGCGATTGTTGCACTCATATTGATATGATTTTATTTTTTATACAAGATTAAAATTAATAAATTACATTCAGGTTGTTTATTGTAAAACAGGCTAATTAATGAAATGTTTGTATAAATTGAAGTTATTCAAAAATTGATAAACCAATCTTAATAACTGGATTGTTTAAAGGATAGCCATTTTATTAAATCACTGTATCTGGATTTTTAATGTTTCATATAGCCTGTTTTATCTGGTTTGTGAACTTAAAATTAGCAAATAATTACACAGTAGAAAATTTTAAATTAATTCAATGTAACTGTATAACCTAAATATTACGAGTATGAAAAATTATAATATGAAGAAGTTAGTTTCTGTGAATCCTGCTAATGGCAGGCATATTGAAGAATTTGATCAGCATAGCAGGCAAGAGGTTAAAAGTATAATTGAATCAGCCGGTAAAGCGCAGGAGAAGTGGGGCATTACCGCATTTGGACAGCGATCTGAGCTTATGTACATAGTGGCAGAAACGTTAAGGAAGGATGTTGACAAGTATGCCGGCATGATAACCACAGAAATGGGTAAACCTGTAAAACAGTCACGGGCAGAAATTGATAAATGTGCCGTTGCCTGTGAATATTATGCTGAGAATGCCGAAAGTTTTCTTGCCAACGAATATATAGAAGCCGGAGGGAGGAAGAGTTATGTTGCTTTCAGGCCGCTGGGACTGGTACTTGCCGTTATGCCCTGGAATTTTCCTTTTTGGCAGGTTTTCCGGTTTGCCGCTCCGGCAATTATGGCCGGTAATGGTGTACTACTTAAGCATGCTTCAAATGTCACGGGCTCCGCACTTGCAATAGAGGAACTGTTCCGCCGTTCGGGTGCTCCCAGAGATCTGTTCCGTACACTTAAAGTTCCTGGCAGTGATGTGGCCTATGTAATAGAAAACCCCGAAGTAAAGGCGGTAACATTAACAGGAAGTGTAAAGGCCGGAAGGGCTGTTGCTGAAAAGGCAGGCGCAGAACTAAAGAAAACCGTACTTGAGCTGGGGGGCAGTGATCCATATATTATCCTGGGCGATGCTGATCTTGATAATGCCTTGCCAGTTTGTGTAAAAAGCCGTATGATTAATGGGGGACAGAGTTGCATTGCTGCCAAGAGGTTTATAGTTGTAAAATCAAAAATTGCAGAATTTGAAAAAAGATTTGTCGATGAAATGAAAAAATATAAAATGGGAGATCCCATGGATGAGCGTAATGATCTTGGTCCCCAGTCCATGATCACTCTTAGGGATGAGCTGCATCAGCAGGTTATGAAAAGCATTGGAGAGGGAGCAGAATGCCTTTTAGGCGGTGAGATTCCTGTTGGTGAAGGTGCCTGGTATCCTCCCACCGTCCTTGCCAGGGTCGGGCCTGGGATGCCTGCCTTCGACGAAGAGGTATTTGGGCCTGTAGCTGCCATAATCGAGGCAGATGATGAATCAGATGCAATAAGAATTGCAAATGACAGCAAGTTCGGGCTTGGAGCTGCAGTATTTACCCGTGATGTCGACCGGGGAGCGTATATTGCTGAAAATATGATTGATGCCGGAAATTGTTTCGTGAATGACCTTGTACGTTCAGACCCACGCCTTCCTTTCGGCGGAACAGGGCACAGCGGTTATGGCCGTGAATTATCCTATTTCGGGATCAGGGAATTTACAAATATAAAAACAGTCTTCGTTAAATAATTGCCGTATTGTCTGCAATGTCAGGTTTTCCGGGTACTTCGTCATTTGCCGGTACTACTTTGCCTGGTTTACATGTTTCGCCTGGTCAAAACCTTTTGGCTGCTTCAATTGTTATAACTGCATACTATAGTTTAAATGAGCAGCTTTTAGGAGGTAATAGTAAGATTGATGGATTTTTGTTTTTCTCTATGCAATAAAACTCATTTATTTTTCGCTTTTTATATAACCTTAAAACCAAAGGATCATGAAAAATAAATCAGTGTTAGCGGTATTTATTTTATTTTTTCTACTGGAGACCAGTGCACAGGTAAGCGATTCAGGTGTAACTGATTACCGGAAATGGTCTGTAGAGGGTAGTGTCGGATTTCATCGCCCTTATAATAACTTTTCTCAGGGATACTATTCCGCTACCCCGGATTTTTTTATGGGGGAATTTGGGGCCCGTTACATGTTCAATGAATATTTCGGCATGAAATTGGGGTTAATGTACAACAGGTTTACAGAGGCCGATGCCAGTCTTGGTACATTCAGCACGGATCAGTATGGCTTCGGTCTTCGCGGAGTGGCCAATCTCGGACGTATTTTAAGGTTTGAGGAGTGGACCCGGTCATTTAATGTGCTTGCTAATTATGGCTTGGGGATCAGTATGATGAATTATGAGAATGTTGCTGCTACTGATTGGGTTGGTAATGGTATAGGTGGCATCACTCTTCAGGCTAAAGTATCTCCAAGAGTAACTCTTTATGGTGATATTACTGGTATGGAGAATTTTAGTCAGGATCATACCTTTGATGGCGGACCAGCTAATTACGGGAATCTGCCGGTGGTATATAAAGGGAGCTTTGGAGTTTCTGTTTCACTCGGAGGGTCTGATAATTCTGAGCACGCGGACTGGTACGTAAGGGATTTGTCAATATATGGAACACCGGAGTATGACACTCTTGATTACAGGATCACCGAAGTAGAATCAGGAGTGAAGGATGTAAATAATAAGTATGACGAACTGGATGAGCGTGTTAATGAATTAGCTGATAGAATTGATGAACTCGACAATGAAGTAGCGTCTGTCGCTTCAAGAGAAGTGGTTTATGCAGATGCCATTATAAGCCAGCTGATAGATGACGGTTATTTTAATATTTTTTTCAATTTTGACAGTGCACAATATGGTATGATTGCTGCCGGTACGATTAATATTCTTAAAACCTATCTGGAAAATAATCCTGATGTAGAGGTTGATCTTTACGGTTATGCTGATGAAAGAGGACCTGACGGATACAACCAGAAACTTTCGCAAAGAAGGGCAGATGCTGTTGCCAATGCCCTGATCAATGTTGGAATTGATGCATCGCGCTTAAATTCTGAAGGCCGGGGTGAAGACCTTAGTATTAATTCTACATCGCCCGATGCATATCAAATGGCAAGAAGGGTCACTTTTTCGGTCAGATAAAATTGTCGGATCAATTTTAGTTTATCTTCAAAACCCTCGTCGCGGTTATATCCTGGCGGGGCTTTGCCTGAAAGACCTTCGTGATCAAGTGACATGAAGAATTAGTAATTAAAATTTTTTAATTGTCATTGATGTTAGCAGCTCTGGCAGTTAAATTTTGTGGCTTTGTAAATCATCATAAAGCTTTATTCCACCTATACTGGTAAGCTTCAAAATTGTCATTCTTCTTTTATCAATAAATTTGTCAGGTTCTTTTGGGCCTTTCGTCAGATGATAGTGTTGTAAACACAAATTATCATGCTGACTATAAAAAAAATCAAACTTCAAATTCTGGCGCTGGCTATCCTGGGAGTTATCAAATTACCTTTATCAGGACAGGAAGATGACAGACTTCAAACCAGTAAAAACAAAGAAATATATAGTAGAGTAAGGTATGGCATCATACCTGCACTGGCTTATGATTCCGATCTGGGCTTCCGGTATGGTGCCGTTATAAATATTTTTGACTATGGTAGGGATCAGGGAAATTACGGCTACGACCAGCATCTTTTCCTTCGTGGCACAAATACTTCCACCGGCTCTTTGCAATTGCAGGGCTTGCTGGAGAGCAACTCTTTAATTGCTAATTCACTCACCCATATCGAGGCAAGCTATCTGTCTGAGAAGAAGTACGATTTTTATGGGTTTAACGGATCAAATTCTGTTTACAACTTTTTGCTGGTAGATAAATCGAGTCCCCTTTTCCGAAGTAGATTTTTTTATTCCTATGAAAGAAATCTTCTACGATTACGACTGGATAACCAGTTGCGTATTGGCGATGGCGATTTCCGGTTATTGACCGGAGTAATGCTGAATAAATATGAGATCACTCCCGCAATAAATCCTGAAAGCAGGAAGAGTGATGCACCTTCTGAAGATGAAACTCTGTTTGCGAATTATATTGATTGGGGTCTGATAAGTGAGGATGAGAAATCCGGGGGAATTATCAATCTTTTTTCTTTAGGATTAATTTACGACACACGCAACGACCTTTGTTATTGCACAGAGGGAAAATGGATTGAAGCAGTATTTCTATACTCACCTTCGTTTTTAAGTGACAATCATTTTGCAAGGCTGGTTTTTACCTACAGACATCATACCAGCACTATGAACGATAATCTTACCATATCCTTCCGTGCCAGTAGTCAGCAAAGCTTATCAGGGAAAACTCCTTTTTATCTTCTTTCAACTTATTACGACAGCAGGTTAAACCAGGATGGCATTGGCGGGGCATTTAGTCTGCGGGGAGCAAACCGTAACAGGATTGTTGCCGATGGCTTCCTGACAAGCAATATTGAAACCAAGTTAAAGATAATGGAGTTTGATCTGTTGGGACAGGACTTTTTTATCAGTACATCTTTGTTTTATGATAATGCCTTTGTTACACAGTCTTATGAAATGGACCAAAAATCTGTTCCCCGTGATGTCAGGAATTCGTTTTTCAATGACAACCGGCAGAAGTTACACCACACTGGCGGGGCAGGTGCCTATATAGTATTTAACAAAGATAATGTGATTAGCATAAACTACGGCATACCCTTCAGTCGCCGAGATGGACATGGAGGACTGTATGTTGGCTCCAGCCTTCTTTTCTAAAACAGTAATTGCATTTAATTATTCCCCAACCATCGGATTATTAAAGAAATATTAAAAATCGACATAATCATATGTCAGGTTTATTATTTATCCGCGACCATTAAGATAAATTTCAATTAAATAATAATTAAACTAAATAAGAATAATTATGGCAAAATTAGCAATCGTGGTATTTTCAGATACAACAAGTATGGAGGCTCTAGGTAAAATATCAAATGCATTTGTTCTGGCAAATGAGGCTGTTGAAAATGGAGATGACCTTAAATTTATTTTCGAGGGTGCTGGTTCAAAATGGATAGGGGAACTTGAGAATGAAGAACATAAATTAAATTCAATGTACCTGGGTTTAAAAAAACAGATTACAGGTGTTTGTAGTTTTTGTGCCGAAGCTTTTGGAGTAAAATCGCAAGTCGAAAAAGCTGGAGTAACTCTGATAGATGAATATAAAAATCACCCGAGTTTGCACAACCTGGTTATAGAAGGATACTCTGTGCTGATATTTTAACCGGATGCAAGGGTGAATTTAAATATTAACAATCCGGGGATTCCTTGTCAAATTAGGTCAAAAGGGAGAGATGGTTTGGAGATTATGGAATTCCCGGATTTATAAATCAAAGAATATTATTAATGAAGGGGTAAGTAGTTAAATTTTAATATGAATAAAAATGAAGCGAAAAAAAATCATCAGAGTGTTGATATTACTGGTAGTAACAGGGGCACTTATTGGGGGCGGCGCAGGATTGTACATGTTCTTCATGCCCCAGAGGAATGTGCAAAAATTACCAGTTGATTACCAGGTTACAGCCTCAGAACTAACCGAAGAATTCCTGAATGATATCAGCAGTGCAAATCATAAGTACCTTTCGGCTGACGGAGAATCAAGAATACTTGAGGTTTCGGGTACGGTTGCACGGGTTTCTGAAAACTATAATGGAGAGAAGGTTGTGTTGCTGAAAAATGATAATGATAGAGCAGGGGTGAGCGCCACTTTCACAGAAGAAACCAATAGCAGTGTAAAAGACCTGGAGGAAGGTGATGTGGTTACAATTAAAGGGGTGATCAGATCCGGTGCTTACTATGACGAAGACCTTGACATGTTTGTAAATGCAACTGTTGAAAAAGGCGATCTGATTAAATAGTATTTTTTACAGTGTCCCGCCTTCAGGTGACTGCTTTTTTTAAAGAAACATATTGTATAGTATGAATTAGTTTATAATAATTAAAATCTGAATGTTATGAAAAGTAAAAGTTTAAGAAATACCGAAAAACATGGAAATTTTTTCCTGAGAGTTATACATGAGAATAGTAATTCTGATTTACTATTGAGATCTATTAATATTTTATTTATTTTGGTTGTTTTTAGCGGAGTTTATGCTTCTGCTCAGGATGATGCCAGGCTGGTAAGTGAAAAATCGCATATCAGGTTCTTCTCTTCTACACCGGCTGAAGATATTGAAGCTCACAATTATTCTGCCACAAGTACTATAAACACCGGAAATGGCAAGGTAGCTTTTTCTGTTCCAATGCAGGGATTTGAATTTGATAAAAGATTAATGCAAAGGCATTTCAATCAGGACAAATTTCTGGATACTCAGCAATTTCCAACAGCCCGGCTGGTTGGCACGATAACCAATCTGGATGCCATTGATTTTTCCAGTAATGGCAAATATGATACAATTATCGAGGGAGAACTCACTATTAAAGGAGTAACCAATAAAATCAGTGAAAAGGGCACTGTTACGGTAAACGGGAGCCAAGTTACAGCTGAAAGTGTTTTTGATGTTACACTTGCTGATTATGGAATTGAATTTACAAGCGGTAGACCTGCATCAAACATTGCGGGTACTGTTGAAGTGACTGTCCACACCGAGTATCATCCTTAATAAAGTCGTTATTATCTGCTGCCGGCTCTGTCCGGCAGCAGATTCTGTTTAGGAGAAGAGATATATTCTGAATATTGAATTTCCGAACGACGGCGCAGAGGCATATTCAATTAGTGTTGCGAAAAAAATGAGTTATGATTAGATTGCGGAACATATTAATCATTTTTGGTTTTTGCAGCTTGTGCTTACTCAAAGCATCAGCATTCGCCGGGAATCCTGACTATAACTTGTTTCAGATAAGCAGAAGCCGGGATGCGGACATAATCTGTTATGATGTTTCACTTGAAGCAGACGGAACACTCAATGTTGATTCGCCGGTAAATATTTACTGGGTAAGAAAAATGAAAGGATCGGTACACGAACCGTTAACCTGGATACAAAACCGCTATTCATACGGAATAAATATTCTTGAAACTTCTGTCGATCACGCAAAATTCAGATTCGTTTCCTTTGATAGCAAGGATTTCAGGCTTAAAAGATCTGATGAGGGACGGTTCAAAGTCTATACTTCTATGGATAATAACACGGTAATCGTTGAAAGGATATTTGTACAGTTTGATGGTGGGACCTTTTTATCCCCTGGTATTTCTGAGGTTATCTTATATGGATGGGATGTTGAATCGGGAGTCCTGCTAACCGAGGATATAAGGCCTTAATGAGGAAGTACTTCTGTTTAATGCATTATTAAAATAAGATTCAGGTTCTAAACAGGTCTTCAAATTACAGAGGTTATCCTGATCTAACATATATCTGCCAACATTCGAACCGGGCAAGAAAGAATAGTAATATTTAAGTCACCTGACAGACAGCTTCAAATATTTAACATTTAACACTTTAGTGATATGATTCCGAATATACCTTCAAAAGTACAAAAACTGGCCCGGGAACTTGAGGCTATTGATTCGCCGGACTATAGCTTCCTGAAAGAGACTGTGGCCGGAATGGGATTTTCAGCAAAGGATTTTAACCATCTTGCATCATTTAACCATCCTGAAGATCAAAGTTATGGTCGTCATCTGTTGTATGCAAGCCAGCGGCTGAAAATATTTCTTATGTGCTGGGCTCCGGGTGATTTTACTGCCATCCATGATCATGGTCAAACCCAATGGGGTTGTGTTATTGCTATGGGAAATTTTACCCACAGGCTATACAATTTGGAAGGTGGTCAGCTTAGGCTTAAAAGTGCTGAACCTTTTGGAAATGGGCAGGTTGCCTGCTTAACGGGCGGCCTGATCCATATGATGGGAAACTCCGGCAACAAGAATATAATTTCACTGCATGTATATGGATCTGATTTGGAAAACAGGTCCCTGGCAAAAAAGTCCAGGGTCTATATGCCTGGAATTAAGAAGGTTATTACTACAAACGGACCGGCGTTTTTAGACTGTAAGGAAGATTCGATCCTGGAACAGGAATTTTTTAATTCTTTTGATAAGAATGCCCTGCAGGATTACAAGAACCTGATAAAGATCCGCTCCGAAAAAACACGGCTAAGGAAAGTCAGGCAACCAAGCAGGCAAATCCCTGCACAGGAGGAGAGCGGGTCTGACAATATCCCTGCACAGGAAGAACACAAATATTATAATATCCCTGAAAATATTGATGGGAAATATAAAAACCCTGAACTGTTTAATCAAAATTAATTAGGAGATGGATAAGGAAATTATACTTCAAAATACTTTTGAAAAAATAAACCGGTACATAAGAAGCAATAGCGATATGCAAAGGCCGGTTGTAAAGTTTAAAATGCCTGGTGAGTTATCTGATATAATTGATCCGGCAATAAGGGATGATGGTGTTACCGAAGAAGTGTTTTTGGATTTGGTTGACAAATATCTTGAATATTCGGTACGTACAGGCAACAAGCAATTTTTGAATCAGCTTTATTCCGGATTTAACTTCCCGGCGTTTATAGGCGAGGTTATTGCCACCCTGGCAAATACTTCTATGTATACTTATGAAGTGGCTCCTGTGGCAACAATTATTGAAACAGAGATGATCCGGCTGATGAACAGTTATGTTGGTTACAGCGGGGGAGATGGTATTTTTCTCAGCGGTGGAAGCAATGCAAATCTTGTGGCAATGTTTTCTGCACGTAACCGGGTTTTTCCCGATGGCCGGTCTGATGGATATGATTCCAGTCTGAAACTTAAGGCTTTTGTAAATGAACATGCTCACTATTCGTTCGATACGGCAGCGAATGTTCTTGGCATTGGTTCAAGAAACGTGATTAAGGTGAAGGCTGACAGGGAAGGCAGAATGATTCCGGAAGAGCTTAAAAAAGAGATTGATATTTCAATCAGCAGGGGCGAACAGCCCTTTTTTGTGGCTGCAACCTGTGCAACAACTCTTACCGGTGCTTATGACCCGCTGGAAGAGATTTCTGAAATATGCCATAAGCGTAATATCTGGCTTCATGCAGACGGCTCATTCGGAGGATCTCTGATATTAAGCAAAAAGCACTGGCATCTTATGAAGGGTATTGAAAAGACGGATTCCTTTGCATGGAATCCCCATAAACTAATGAATATACCGCTCATATGCTCTGTTATCCTCGTGAAGAAAAGGGGTGTCCTGCAGCAAAATATTACAGATATTAACGCCGATTATATTTTCCATGATATAGACCAGATTGAGGATCTTGGCAAAAAATCGATCCAGTGCGGCCGGAAGGTTGATGCGGTTAAGTTATGGTTTGCATGGAAATATTATGGACTGGAGGGATACCGGTCGAGGATCGAAAATTCAATCGAAATGGCCGTTTTAGCGGAAGAGAAAGTAAAAGCACATCCATCCCTGGAGCTTCTCACATCCAGACAGTCCTTTGCAGTCTGTTTCCGTTATATTCCCAAAAGGGAGACAGATCTGAACAAATTTAATCTCGAATTGCGTGAATCATTAAGAAAATCAGGAAAATCAATAGTTAATTACGGTTACCTCGGAGATACTCTTACCATCAGGCTGATCACTGCAAATGGAGAACTGGAGAGGTCTGACATAGATCTTTTCTTTGACAACCTGCTTACCGAGGCAGAAAGGATGGAGCAGGTTAATCAAAATGCCGAAGTCCCGTATCTTTAAAAGAGCGTGATTTAAGGAAAATAATTGTTAATTATAAAAAACGGATATTATGAATCAAATAAAATTAATGCGGACAATGATAATGATGACAATAGCCGGAATCTTTCTGGGAGGATGTGTGGGATTACAATCCTATTTACTGCCTGAAAGGAATGTGCAGAAATTGCCGGTTGATTATCAGGCCATTCATAAAGGACTCCAAAGAAGCTGAGTTATAAAAACAAATATGGCATTCACCTGCCCATTTGATTTGCATCCGTAATGAAACCGGAAAAAGTCATTGTTAACAGTATCCGGATAAAAATTAAATCAATACATCCATATTTATAGTTATTGTTATTGCTGAAAAATAAGCATATGCAAGTTGATTCTGAACTATGTATGTAAGATATTACATATGTCTGGTGTTTTTTGTATTTTCGTCTGGTAAACCATAGTTAGAATAATTTTTTGTATGGAAAAAACCAGGAAAATAAAAATTGAAGAATGGGTTGAATCTCATTCCGGAGTATTGTACTCATGGGCTGTATATAAAGTATCTGACCATGAACTGGCCAAAGATCTGGTACAGGATACATTTCTGGCAGCAGCCGAAAAAATTGACGGGTTCCATGGAAACAGTACTCCCAAAACCTGGCTTTTTTCCATACTCAATAATAAGATCATTGATGTTTACAGGAAAAAAGTTAATCAACCCTTAAATACAGATGACCATGTTTTTTCCCGATTCTTTAATGAAAGAGATGGTTGGAAAGACGGGAGAACTCCTGATGACTGGCATGAAGAAGAAGACCATTTGCTGGATAACACCGATTTTAGAAATATATTAAAAAAATGTATGGATGACTTGCCTGATAAGTGGTATGCCTGTATTCAGCTTAAGTTTCTTGAGAATAAAAAAGGTGAAGATATCTGTCAGGAAATTGGCATTACTCCCTCTAATTTCTGGCAGATCATTCACCGGGCAAAATTACAATTAAGGGATTGTATTGAGATCAACTGGTTTGATAATTAATTATAATACGATCAAAAAAAAAACAGACTATACACTGAGGATTAATCGCATTTATCTGCAATCCAATTCATTAAATATATATCAGTATGAGCAATAAAATAATGCATACACTTTTTCTTTCATGTTTGAAAGCCACTGAGATTATTGAGAAAGGGCTGAATTTCAAGCTTTCCAGGAAAGAAAAATTACAGCTCAAGGTTCACAAGATGATGTGCGATGCATGCAGCCGTTATGAGAAACAGAGTCTTTTTTTGGATAAGGCTATTAAAGCTGGCCATGACTTGGATTCGGAACGGGACATTGAACCGGCCAGGTTGGAAATAAAGGAGATTAAAGAGAGGATCAATAAAAAACTGGCTGAAAAAAACGGTTATAATCATTAATCATAAAAATGGATGGCAAGAATCAAGGTAATACAACATGATGAGGCTGATGGCAGGCTTAAAGAGATATATGAGGATATAGTAAGAAAAAGGGGGAAACTGGCAGAGGTGCACAAGATCCAGAGCCTTAGGCCAGAAAGCATTGTGTGCCATATGGACCTTTACATGGAGATCATGTTTGCAAAATCAGATCTTTCACGAGCCGAAAGGGAAATGATGGCGGTAGTTGTTTCTGTAAGTAATGGCTGTGAATATTGCCGGCTGCATCATGTCGAAGCGCTTAATCACTATTGGAGAAATGAGGAGAAATTGTCGTTGTTGATAGCGGACTACAATATGGCCGGCCTTAGTAACAGGGAGGTTAGTCTGTGTGAGTTTGCGAGGGATCTCACATTAAAGCCCGATAGTTTTAACGAAGAAGGAAGTGTTCAAAAACTAAAGGAAAAAGGATTTACCGACAACGCCATTCTGGATGCAACACTGGTTGTCGCCTACTTCAATTTTGTAAACCGGATTGTGCTGGCCCTGGGAGTTGAAAGTGATAAGGAAGAATTAACCGGTTATAATTTTTAATGGTTTAACCATTGTGTGATGATACGCTTTGAATTCAACGACCAATTGCAGATCCTTGAAGTATTCTATGAGGGTACCATCAATTTTATTGATTTAGTTGACTATGGAAATAAGATCTTTTCCAATAGTTCACTGCCAAGAGATTTAAAGATTCTTACTGATGCTTCAGGGGCCGGTTATCATCTGGAACATCATGAACTTCCATTGCTTACCAAAAAATTAGAAGAACACATCAGACCATATAATAAGATTAGAGCCGCTTTCATTCAATCCAGGCCCAGGGAAACAGCTTATTCATTCCTAATGGAACAGGAAATAGCTCACGATAAATATGATCATGCTGTTTTTAGTACCCGAAAAGCAGCTTTGGAGTGGCTTCTGGTTGAATAGATTTTCTAAATACGGATCTTATTATCAGTTTATATTACCTGAACTCCCTAAAATCAGGCTTTCCTTAATGTGGGTTTCATATTTGATTTTGTATAGATCCACCGATGTTTTTACTTATGTAAACCTGCATAACAGATAAAAAATCCGGTTAAGACACAACTGTTATTGAAATTTTGAATTTATATTGTTTATTCTTGTCAGGATTCCATTTGTTCACGACTATCAAAGTGAAGTCTTTAAGCATTCAGCAGCATTCCTTTTATACTGCATTTGATACGGCAGCAATTTTCCATAAAGTGCAGAGGATACTATAGATAACAATACAAGTCTAATGATTGAGTTAAATATTTTTCAGATCGTATTGATACTGATTGCCAGTTCAAAACTGATGTCACGAAATCTGAACCGTGTTATGGGTATAATACTGTTATCAGTATCAGTATATTATTTTGTTAAACTTTAATTCCGTAATCATGCAGATAAATATATGTCGAAATACCTTTAATTCTGAATTTAATAATTTTAATTGCTATAAAATTACAAAAGTTGTTAGTCCAAAACTGTATTGGTATTTATTTTAATAACTCAGGAATTGGCAAGGTTGTTATTATTTCTTAAATTGTATGTTTTGGTTATTAGAATCGATAATTAATTATGGAGTATAAGATCAGGAATATGGGAATGATCGGTGACAGGAAGAGTGGTGCACTGATCGATTTACACGGAGACATCTGCTGGTATTGCCCTGAACAATTTGACGCTCCTTCATTTTTCGGATCATTACTAAACGGAGAAAAAGGTGGCGTCTGGTCGCTGCAGATTAAAGATGATTTCAGGGTAAAAAGGAAATATCTCGGCAACAGTAATATTATTGAGTCTACTTTTTATTCTGAAGATGAATCTCTTACCGTTACTGACTGGATGCCAATGAATGATGATTTTACAGGGATTTGCCGGTTTTTTTCACCTACAGCGTTTAGGATAACCAATGTGATCACTCCTGCTCCCGGTTATGGAAGGGAAAAAGTAAGGTTAAAGAAAATCAGTGATAATATTATAACCGTAAATGATAAATATTATTTGTCTTTTTCCCATCAAACAGGGATAAGCAATAATCAAATTTTATTTGATATACCTTCAGGGGAAGAAGCATGGGCAATTTTATCGGAAGGAGAACAGGGAGATATGAGAAAGGATAAAATAAAAGGATCACTTGTAAAGACACGGGAGGCCTGGGATGAAATTGCTTCCTATGTTTCTTACAAGGGGCCTTACCAGGAGGATGTTTATGATTCTCTAAGGGCTATCAGGCAGCTGACCCATGAGGAGTCCGGTGGAATAATAGCTGCTCTGACTACTTCACTGCCTGAAGTTCCCGGAGGCGAACGGAATTATGATTACCGGTATGTATGGCTCAGGGATGCTTCTATGATTGTAAGTGCTCTGATTCGTGCAGGCAGTAAGGGGGAGGATGAGAAACGTTTCCTGGGGTTCATATGTTCGTCCAGGGAAAATATTCAGGATTATTCAACAACTCCCTTTGTGACAATCCACCGGAAGCCGGCGCCACCTGAACAATATCTTGATTTTTCGGGATATATGAACAGCAAGCCTGTCCGTCTTGGTAATAATGCAAATGAACAATTACAGCTTGATGCAGGTAGTAATATCCTGCTGGCGGCCAAACTGATTTATGAAAATTACAATATCAGAAGCCATTGGGATACGGTAAAAGAAATTACATCTTTCCTGGTTCATAACTGGCATAAGGATGATTACGGAATTTGGGAAGAGGATATTGCCAGGCAGTTTACATCCAGTAAAGTTATAATGGCGGTGGCTCTCGAATATATTTCTGAGTATACTACCAATAAGGAACAAGAAAAACTCTGGCAAAATACTGCTGCAAAGATCAGGGCTTTTATACAAAAGGAATGTATTACCTCATCAGGAGCCTATGCTGTCTTTGCCGGCAGCGAAGAGGTGGACATCACTTCGGCTCTTTTCCCGGAATGGGGTTTTTGTGAAGCAGATACACCCGAAATGATTAAAACCATTTCTGAACTGGAAGCAGGTTTTTGTAGAAATGATCTGGCGTACAGAAATCTTTTGCTGTTTGATGAAAGAAAAGAAGGTGCTTTTCTTGCAGCCAGTTTCTGGATGGCCCAGTACTGGATAATGAGGGATAACTACGTGAAAAGCAAGGGCTATATTGATGCCGCCCTGAAATATAAAAATGATCTCGGGTTGTTCTCTGAAGAGGCGGATCCGGATTCAGAAACGATGCTGGGTAATTTCCCCCAGAGCTTTGTCCATGCCTCATTTATCGGCGCAGCAATAGATTTTAACGCTAAGTTTGGATAAAGAAGATAATAATTGAAATATAATAAACATTTATAACTGACATGATGAAAAACATTCTTTTAATACTGCTGGTAATAATTGCCATTATAATGGTTGTATTGGGTATAAGGGCCGGTGTACTACCTCCTGTATTTACCGGTATCGGTTTTATAGTGATCAGTATATTGCTGTATAGAAACAATTAAATTGGCTATAGCTTTAGTAATTCATAAATAATTAAATCCTGATGAATTTCAACGCCCTGATCTCTTCATGGCGAAAAATATTTTGTTATCAAAATTCATATGATCAAGGATATTGCCAGGTTTATGAATTGATCGGGGTAGAGTCTCATTAACTATTGGTAATCAATAATATTACTTATGGAAAATACTTTTAATGAATGTTACCTGCAAACTCCGGCAATAGCTGAACCAGGCTGGATTCCCATTGCCAAATGGATAAGAGTGGGTTTTGGTAATGAATATGTTGCCAGCAGCCGCCTTGTTATGCTGAAAAGGGGATTTCCCCTGGTTTACTATTTTCCCCGGAAGGATGTGAATATGGATTTATTAGAGAGAAATAATCAAGGTGATCAATCCGATAATTGGGGGAGCAAGATATCCTGGCATATCGGTACAAAAGAGAAAAAAGCAGAAAATGCAGCCTTTAGCTATGAAAAACCTGCAGATAAGGCACCCCGTGATATTGAAAAATATGTTGCCTTTCAATGGAATGCCATGGATATCTGGCTGGAGGAAGATGAAGAAGTGAGGGTACATCCCAGAGATCCCTATCACCGGATCGATGTTTGCAATAGTCCACGGGAAATAAAGATCGTTGCAGCAGGAGAAGTTCTCGCTGAATCCAATTGTCCGGTCCTGCTGTTTGAAACAGGATTGCCGGTTCGGTTTTATATACCCAAAACCAATATAAGGATGGGCATGCTGGAACCAACCAGTCACCAGACCCATTGTCCATACAAAGGAACAGCTAATTACTATACGGTAAGGGAGGTATCCGGAAACAAAATGGAGAATCTTGTATGGTTTTATCCATTTCCAAATGAGGAAGTATTTAAAATTAAAAACCTGGCAGCTTTTTTTACTGAAAGGCTGGATGAAGTTTTTGTTGATGGGGTGAAGTTGCCGGAAATGAAAACGAAATGGTCCACATGATCATGTTTTTATAAAGATTTATAAATAAAAAACAGGTAGCTATGGATACAACCAAATTTGAATTAGGAATTATTGGACTGGGAAAAATGGGTGGTAATCTGGCGTTTCAGGCCCTGGAAAAAGGAATCATTGTAACAGGGCTGACAAGAGGCGATCCTTCGGAAGAACTGTTAAAGAAAGGATTAATCAAGGCAGCAAAGGCGGAGAATTTCCTTGATCACCTGAAATCGCCCAGGATTATAATGATTTATATTCACTCCGGACCCGCAATTGATAAATAAGTAGATGATTTATCTGAAATCCTTGAGAAGGGCGATATTCTGCTGGACGGTGGAAATTCATACTGGGGTGATTCTATCAGAAGATATGAACGCCTTAGAGATCAGGGCATACGATTCATAGATTTAGGTACCAGCGGTGGTCTGGAAGGAGCCCTGCATGGTGCCTGCTTTATGGCCGGTGGTGAAGATCAGGCTATTAAGCATGTCGAACCTGTTTTGAAAGCTCTTTCGGTTGAGGGAGGATATGTTCATGCCGGTCCTCCAGGTGCAGGCCATTTTGTAAAGATTGTGCACAATGGTATTGAGTTTGGCATGTTGCAGGCAATTGGCGAGGGAATAAATATGCTGGCAAATTACAGGGAAGATCTTGATATTGGCGATATATTGCATTGCTGGAGAAACGGATCGGTTATTCGTTCCTGGCTGGTTGACCTCATGGAAAAGATTTACCGGCAGGAGGGAGGCATCGAAAATGTTTCTTCATATGTGGAAGATACCGGAGAAGTCAACTAGCTTGTTGATGATGCCATGCATATGGAGGTTCCGTTTCATGTAATTGCACAGTCTGTTATGCAATTGTTTGCGAGCCGCGATGAAAATAAAAATTGGGCACGCGCCATTGCCATGATGCGCCATGGTTTCGGGGGGCATCCCTACGGACCAGAAGAGTCGGTAAGAGCAGGACGTAAAAAAGGAAGGGTTGGAGGATTTTATTCTAAATAAAACGGTTTTTACAGTGGAAGGAAATTAATAAAATAAAATAATTTATAGTAATGAAAATAACAGATAACAGTCGTTTAAAAGGTCAAACGGCAATTGTTACCGGTGCGGGATCGGGCATAGGGAAATCCATCGCCATACAAATGGCTGGCGAGGGTGCTAATGTAGTAGTCAATTATATTTCTGACGCCGACGAAGCACAAAAGGTTGTTGACACTATTAAGGATTTCGGAGGTAATGCTGTAAAGATCAAAGCCGATGTGAGCAATGAAGATCAGGTGCAGGAGATGTTCAGTGAAACAATAAAAACCTTCGGCACAATCCATATCCTGGTTAACAATGCAGGAATACAAAATGATGCGGCTATTGACAAGATGAGTATCGACCAGTGGCAAAAAGTTATCGACGTGAATCTTACCGGTACATTTTTATGCTCCCGGGAAGCCATTGCAGAATTCAAACGAAGGGGTATCGATGAGAATGTTTCCAGGGCCGCCGGCAAGATTATTTTTATCAGTTCCGTACATGAACGAATTCCCTGGGCAGGTCATGCCAATTATGCTGCTTCCAAAGGGGGAATTATGCTTCTGATGAAATCCATTGCCATGGAAGTAGCTTCAAATAAAATCCGGGTCAACAGTATCGGGCCGGGAGCTATAAAAACCCCCATTAATAAAGGATCATGGGATGAGCTTGCGCAAACCATACCTTATGGACGTATGGGTGATCCGGAGGATATTGCAGGAGCTGCAGTTTGGCTTGCATCCGATGAGTCTGATTATGTTACCGGCACCACACTATTTGTGGATGGTGGCATGACTCTTTACCCGGCAATGGCTTCAGGAAATTAAATATTTTAAATAGATAAAATGAAAAATTTTGATGTAATAATTATAGGCTCCGGACAGGCGGGTACTCCGCTGGTGTTTAGAATGGCATCTGCCGGAAAGAAAGTAGCTTTTATTGAGAAAGAACATTTTGGAGGTACCTGTATTAACGATGGCTGTACACCTACCAAAGCTTATGTGGCCAGTGCCAGAAGAATGTGGGATGCCGGACATGGTGAAGATCTTGGTATAAGCATACCGGAAGGGGCTTCGGTTGACCTGAAGAAGGTTAAAGAACGCAAGGATTCAATAGTTAAGAAATCAACCGATGGTATAAGTAAAGGTATAGAGGACGATGATAATATCACATTCTTTAAAGGAGAGGCCCGCTTTATCGGGGGAAAAACCATTTCAGTAAACAATATTGAGCTGAGCGCGCCGGAAATTTATATCAATGTTGGTGCCAGGTCTTTTATTCCGGATGCTTTCAAAGAGCTGGATTATCTCACCAATCAATCAATTTTGCAGCTTGAAGAACTTCCCGCACATCTTATTATTATCGGTGGTAGTTACATAGGACTCGAATTCGGACAGATGTTCAGGAGATTTGGAAGCAAGGTGACCATTGTGGAAAAAGGACCTAAAATAATCGGTCATGAAGATGATGAGATAAGCGAGCAGATCCTCGCTTTTTTAGAGGATGAAGGTATAGAGTTTCGTCTCAATTCAACCTGTGTTAAAGGTGAAAACAATGAGGATGGTTCTGTAACAGTGAGACTGGAATGTGATGAGGGTGAGCCTGAAATTACCGGTTCACACATTTTACTTGCTGTCGGACGCAAGCCAAATACAGATACTTTAGATCCGGAGGCTGGTGGTATTAAAATTGATGAACGTGGTTATATACAGGTAGATGATTACCTGGAAACCAGCGTTAAAGGAGTTTATGCCCTGGGCGATTGTAACGGCAAGGGGGCATTTACCCACACTTCGTATAATGATTACGAGATCATAGCAGATAATAAATTTTCAGGCAGAAACCGTAAAGTTACAGACCGGATAATGACTTACTGCCTCTATACCGATCCGCCGCTGGGGCGCGCCGGAATGAACAAAACACAGGCTAAAGGCAAGGGCTATGAGGTCATGGAAGCCAAAATACAGATGGACAGAGTTGCCCGTGCAGGAGAAAAAGGGGAAACCAAAGGTTCCATGAGAGTGATCGTAGATTCCCGGACAAAAAAAATACTTGGTGCTTCTGTACTTGGTGTTGGAGGAGATGAAATTATTAGTGGTATCCTTAATATTATGTATGCAGATGTTCCGTATACCGTTATCCGGGATTCTGTTATACCCCATCCGACGGTCTCTGAACTGATTCCTTCCATGCTGGAAAGGCTGGAAGGATGATAAAAAACATATTGATAGTTAACCGCCGGCTATTGAATGAAAATTATTATTCAAGTTGAGAATAGCCACAGATATAAATAATTTTAACCTGATGCCTTTAATTGTTTGCCCGATTGGTTTTAATTTAGCATGAAAACCGGCCTCTGTTGGGAACCTCAATATTGCGGCCAGGTACTCCCGGAAAAGAATTTAGTATAAAAAAAGCGATGCCAGTGAACAAATATCTTTAGATTTTGTATTATGGCTAAGCGGATGCTTGGATATATTATATTTCATAATTAATCCCTGATAAATTTCCAGATTAAAAAAGACTAAAAAAAGTGTAAGGATTTGATCATTCCTCCGTCAGTTAAATTAAATGATTACAAAAAAATAAAATTATGAGAAAACTTGCAGTCTTGTTACCCATTTTGTTATTTGCATTTATAGCACTGGTATACCCGTTGAAAAATAATTCCGTTAGCGAAAGCGAAACCGGAATTTCCTTTCACCAGGGTACATGGGATGAGGCACTG
>CAZFOO010000053.1:15748-25837 GCA_964520585.1 uncultured Bacteroidales bacterium | reverse complement strand
TCTACACCGATGTCTGTTTGACCAAGTCCGCCTGTAGTTAATCCGCCAAGATGGCCGGAAGGTTCAGCAATGATCACAAAACGGCCTTGCTTCGCCGCGGCAACACCTGCAATAATTCCTGCCGAAGAGGCTCCATAAATAACAATGTCATAATTTTCATTTGTCAATATAGATTTAATGTAACCTGAAGGAAGAATTATGCCACCACTGAATACCAAAGATTATTTTTAAAAATCACGTCTGTTAATAGTCATAGATATTTAGATTTTGTTATTGATTTGTGTAAACTGCCCGCCCCATTAAGTTCATCTTCTTTACTTGTGGTCGATTTGACCATAAGATCATAGAACTTCATTAATAAAGCATCATTATCAGTTGAGACTGTGAAATTTATTCTTTATATCAGTTCGTTCCATTTTTTCTTTTTTACCAAAATTATAAAAAAAGCATTATCGTTTACCCAGTAAAACATACAAAATGGCAAGCCCGTAATCATCCCTGTTCTGCTCCCGCAAAAATAACAGGATCTTCTTGCCCGTCTCCATATGCTTTATACAAGAAAACCCCACGTGCGATTCCGGCGAGGCGTTGTTCTGCAATTGCCAGTGAAACAGATACACTTTCAGAGCATAATCCTCGTATGTGGTATTAGGCTAATATAGGTAATCCGTCACCTCCAGCATCTCTGCCGCCAGACGTCACCTACAATGTTCTTATGACCATTCTGACCGACGGCGAGAAAAATTCCTCGAGTTCTTATTCGCACATGGAAGTATAGAAGATGATCGATGAGCTTAAGACCGGATCCTTGAAGTTATTGGTATGTTATTAACAATATTTATGAGTTGATCATGGATTTAATGCAGTGAACAAAAACGGATTTCATACATCCTGACAGAAAACATTGATCAGTTGCAGTTTAATTACTGTTTTATTGATAATTGATTAATCAACAGGGCGGCGGTTTAGTCAATCCGTCCGGCAAATGCCGGGTTTCTCTCTCCGGATATCGGAAGAATAAATGACTTGATTAAGTTTGTCAGCAGATAATATTCTGGAAATAAGTTGAAGTTGAACTGCATCCGGTGCATTCCGAGTCCGTATGGCAGACGGACAGGGGGGAGTTTATGGGGTAATGCAGTATGCACTCGATCGCTTTTCCTTACGCTACGAGAAAGAACCCAAGGTACTTGCTGTGGGGCCGGCTGCAAAGTACACTGATAATGTGACTACTGCATCAGCACCTGTAAAGAAAGGTGAGCTGACCGCCGTGGATTGCTGGGCAGGACGGGGAGGCTTTGGTACCAGACTTTTGCGGCAACATGGCATTATAGGCATCATTTACAGGGGTACCTGGGTGGATGAGGATTTCAGGGATTGTATGGTGGCCGACAAATGGTTTCAGGACGGGTATGAAAAAAAGATGGCGGCCAGAGACTTTGAGGTTACCGCCAAATACAGGTATGACCCGGTATTTAACACGGGAGGGACCTTCGGAGTTAACTTAACTACGATGAATGAACGGATCATTGCATTCAATTACCGGACTCTTTATTTGGGTAAAGAGGAGCGCCTGGACCTGCATAAGCGGTTTGTTGTGGATTATTACCTCAAGCAGTTTAATGAGGAAACCATCGGAAAGAAGCAACAAAAAAACTGTGGAGAGCCCTGTGTCACCGTTTGCAAGAAAATGAACAATCATTTTAGGAAGGACTACGAACCCTGTCAGACTATGGGACCGCTATGCGGGGTGTTCGATCAGCGTGCCGCCGAAGTGCTGAACGGCAATGCAGATGCTTACAGTTTCGATGCGATATCGGTGGGCGGGGTGCTGGCATGGCTGATGGATTGCATGGCAGATGACCTGGTCAAGCCACAGGAGTTGGGAGTGGCTCAAAAACCGATATTTTCGCCGGAGGACTTTGATGTAGTAAAAGATTTCATGCATAATGCCAGGATTGGAGCAGGATTGCAATTCTGGTTTGAAATCTACAAGGGAATTCACGAGAGCCTGCGGGAGTTTCATTGAGCGAGCAAAGTTTTACTTGATTCCTGTGCTTGAGGGAAGCCATATATATAACACTGATATCATAAAAATTATTTATATTTATATGTGACAGTTAATTAAAATGTTAGCGATTAATTTATGAATAGTAAGCGTCTGAAAGACAATAGTTTTGAGATAAATTATGAACTGAGGCATTTCGAAATGAATAAGTTCGGAGAAGCCTCACCTGCCATTATGCTTGCATTACTCGAGGAAGCGGCTGCTGAACACTGCTATTCAATAGGTTATGGTCTTTACGATCTTATCAAAGAGAATATAGGCTGGGTATTACTTTCCGGTGTAATGAAAATGGAAAGGTATCCGCGCTATAAGGAAAAGATACTTATCAGGACCTGGTTGTCAAAATATTCAACAGTAAGGGGGTTCCGTGAAAATATTGTTTATGATGGAGAAGGCAATGTCATCGGTCGGGCTAAAGGGCTGTGGATGTTTTTTGATATTAAACGGCGGCGACCTGTTCCTGTTTTTGATGAAATTGTACAAAAATGGTCATTTATTGATGAAGAGGCTATAGAACATAATATTGCCGGAAAAATCGATCCGGTTCAGACGGGTTATTATAAGAAAGAATTCAGGGTCAGGCAGTCAGAAATTGACATGTACCTTCATGTGAATAATATAAAATATCTCCAATGGCTGCTTGACTCAATACCCGATGAAGTTATTGAGAACAATTTTCTGCATTTTGTTGATGGTCGCTTTATATCGGAAATTAAGTATAGCGATGAGGTTGTTATTTTTTCCCGGAGGAACAGCACGGACAATTCATTTTTCCATACAATAAAAATAAAAGATACAGACCGCATTTGTGCCAGTGCAACAACCAGATGGAAACCCAGAACCTGAGATTTTGATTTTTTGATGCCTGTTCCGATCATATCCGAAAGTATGCGAAATATCCTCTTCTGGATCAGTCTTACTATGGATTGTTCAGGCTATAAAGACCGCAGCCGAAACAGTCTGGTACCCTTTATAACTTAAAGGGAGTTGTGAGTGATTTCCGTCGTTTTTACCTGGATAAGCAACCTGGCCAGGTGAATATTTGCCTGGTTTGAGTTACGGATCCGACTGCCAGCATACCGTTTTATCAGCCGAAGGTTAAAAAGAGTTTTATTATCTGCAATTATTTGCATAATTATTATTTGGTCTTTTAAACCATTTACTATTTTTGAAGTCGAATTTTTTATAAACTACCAAACCAGTTAATGTAATGCAAATTTATTCAAGGTGCTCTTTTCCGTTCTTTACTATTCTGCTTTTTATCTTTATCACTCCGGCAATAAACTTGCTTGTCAGCGGTCAGCAGGATTCCAGCCCTTCTCCCCGTGGTGTCATCAGCGGCAATGTGGTGGAGTCAGTCAGCCATCAGCCGCTTGAGTATGTCAATGTAGTTGTCTGCCCCCGGGGAAGTGAGGAGATGATCACCGGAGCAATAACCAGTGCCGACGGTTCTTTTAGGATTGATGGTATTCGGCGGGGGACCTATGATGTCAGGATATCATTCATTGGTTTTGAGATTGCTCTTATCGGGGAAGTTAACGTTGATCCCGCTTCCGCGGAAACGCATCTCGGCAAGATCGAACTGACCCCGGGCGAGGAGATGATGGAATCCGTTACTGTCACCGCCGAAAGGGAGATGCTGATCCTGAACCTGGATAAGATGGTTTTTACGGTGGACAGGGATATGACCGCTACCGGTGGTTCAGCGCTGGATATTATGGAGTCTTTACCCTCCGTATCGGTCGATTATGACGGAAGGATCAGTCTGCGCGGTAATACAAATGTCACCATCTGGGTTGACGGCAGGCCTTCATACCTGGAAAGCCTTGACCAGCTGCCCGCCACTATGATAGAGCAGGTTGAGGTTATCACCAATCCCTCGGCACGCCATGACCCTGACGGCACTTCCGGCATTATCAATATTATCATGAAGAAGCAAAGGCAGCCCGGTACCAACGGAATGCTTAGCTTTAATATGGGTACAGGTGACAAGTACAACGGGTCGGTAAACCTGAACCATCGATCCGGCAGGTTTAATCTTTTCGGCAACTGGGATTACCGGCGCCAGCGTATGGTGGGATATAATCTCAATGATCGTGATATTATTACCGGCGATGGCGACACACTCAGACAGCTGCAACAGCATGAGGATTTTTTCCGCAGAGGGATCTTCAATAATTTCCGGATAGGCACAGACTTCTTTATTAGTCCGGGTAACACCCTGACTCTCTACGGAGCTTTTAACCTCAGGGATACACGTCCCGAAAACTATTCATATGTAAATCTTTTCCTGCCCGACAACACCGATATGTCTACTGCAATGGAGAGGCAATTCAATGGCTTTGGCAGGGAATATATACTTAACTATACCAGGGAGACCGGACAGAACGGAAGACAGCTTACGGCCGATTTTTTCTATTCCGCATCCACCGGCGAAACCTTCAGGGATATCAGGATAGATCATATTAACGATCCAGTTCAGTCTGAGATCAGGTATGCCGAAGCATACACCCCGGGAAGGCTTATCACGCTGCAGGCCGATTATATCCACCCTTTCAACGATAAAAGCCGGTTTGAAGCAGGTGTCAAAAGCATTTTCCGCGATGTTGAGGATGATTTTAACTTTTATGATGTTGACCGGGCAACCGGCGAACACATTACCAACACTGATTATACCAACTATTTTCTCTATAATGAAGCCATATATGCTTTCTATGGAATTTATGCCCATTCCTTTAACAGTCTGCAACTTCAGGCCGGACTGCGTGCCGAGCAGCACACCTACGAAGCAGAGCAGAGAGTTACCGGCCAGCATTCAGAGCGCAGCATACCCAATATTTTCCCCAGCGCTCACATAAGGTATTTTGTGGACCAGAAAAGCTCGTTGTTTATTAGCTACAGCCAGCGTATAAACAGGCCTGGCATATCAATGCTCAATCCTTTTGTCAATTACAGCGATCCGATGAATATAAGCTTTGGTAACCAGGACCTCAGGCCCGAATATATAGATTCCTGGGAGATAGGTTACCAGTATTCGCAGAACCGAAAAAGCTTCAATACCGCGGTTTTCTACCGCGACACAGAAGATATGATAAGCAGGGAAATGACCATGTTCGGGGGAGCCAATCCGCAGACCAGTACCACCTTTCAGAACCTGATGAGAGGTGTCTCCTACGGAGTCGAGATGGTGGTCAACTACCCGCTGTTTCAATGGTGGCGCATGAATGCATCCGGAAGTTACTATTACAACAAGCTTGAAGACGAAAGTTTACCGGAATGGGAACATTCGGGTGATGCATGGAGGCTCCAGGCAATATCCAACTGGAATATTGCCAATACAGTCAATTTCCAGGCACGTTTTAACTACCAAAGCTCTGAGGTTACCGCAGGCCGTACCACAGGAGGGGGATGTCAGCAGCATGGGGGGCAGGGTGTTCTTGACGCAATGCATTATCTTGATCTTGCAGCACGGATGGACGTTATGAACGGTAACGGTACAATATCACTCAGGCTTAGCGATATTTTCAAAAGCCGCAGATTTGATATGTTTACATACGGACCGTCGTTCACCTCCGATCTGATGCGAAGAAGTGACAGCAGGGTGTTGTTTCTCGGCTTTACCTTGCGCTTTAATGAATACCGTCAGCGCACCGAGAGGGATAGAGAAGGCTCAATACTTGATGAGCTGGATTAGCTTAACTGCCGGAAAGATTTGTGCCAGGCAAATCCTGTTTTACCTGCATTTAATTTTAGAAATAAATACATCCTGATTTATTTCTTATGTTGCACTCTGACCAAACAATACATGAATTACTGATGTGGCAAACAATTGGATTAAATTATTGGCCTTACAGATCCTGAAAAAATATCATACTGACATAATGTCGATTATGTAAAGGTCCCATTTAAATAAAAATTTTAACTTTCAGTTTTTTTCCGAATTATATATAATTTAGTTTTGATTCTTTGTCATTGTAATATAAATCGATATAAATCGATATGTCCCCTTTCGGGCAAAGCCTAGTCAGGATATGATCGCGGACTTTATTTGTGCCAAATGGCTTAATTTAAGGAAGTGGTTTTTTGTGCCAAATGGCTTTATTTAAGGAAGCGGGTTTTAAAGATGAACTTAAAATCTTAACAAATGAAGATTCAGCTGTTTTGTCTGTTACTTGTTATTAGCCTGAATGCCGTCTCCTGCAAATCTGGCTCACCAGATGATCAGGAGAGCAGCATCACCAGGGTTTATGAATCGGATGATTCACACTCTATACTTTACGATACTGAAACCAGCCTGGGCACACTCCTTGTTACCGATACCGCTTCACTATACACCATCATGGACCAGACTCCTGATAATGAGTGGTTAATAACAGAGAAGTCGCCTGCCCGGCCCGGAGCTGGAAGAGTGGAAGCCACACACCAACTGTTTTATATTCCCGAAAGGAGAAATATAAATATTGAAACCATGCACCCGGCACTATCATCTTACGGGATATGGTTCGAAGAGGATAACGGGAACATGCATCTGGTTGCTTCCATGAAAGGCTCAACTGAAAATGTTTACCTGCCTCTTGCCCAATTGCTGGAGGGTGAACTGCCTGAGAATTTTGAACAGGAAGAACAAATACCGGCGGGTTCTGACAGTACCTTTGACCCCGCTGCAGAACCGCAGTTTGGAGCCGGAAAGACAGAAAACGATACCATCGTACTGGAACTTTTGCTTGATGCAGAAGAGCGCCGACCGGAGGAAGCACTGTCACCGCAAAGTATTATCTCATATACCGCCTGTAACGGTAAAATATATATAGTGAAACCGGATCAGTTCAGGGTACTTGTATACGACTATAAAGGTAATTTCCTGAGTGCATTAAACTATCCCGTATCATTGCCGGATCGTGAAGATAAAATCATTGTCCGTGATATAGCTGCCGATGGAGAATTCATCTACCTGCTCTCCACAGGAGATAGTGCTGTATATGTTGTAGATGCTGAAACAGAAGATGTCGCTGCAGTAATCGAAGAAGGCAGTCCCCGATCCGGGCAATTCACGGCTTTAGCCGGCATTACTGTTGGGCACCAGGGATACCTGCGGATACATGACGCAGAACAAAACGGTAATGGGGAGATCTATACTTACAGGCGGGAAGGTCATAATTTTACCTGGATAACAACTCAAAAGTACTCCCATCAGGGACAGATGGTGCCATCTCCATCCGGAAGGATCTATGAGGCATCCGTCATAGATGACACCTACGAGGTAACCAGTGACGATGGTAACTTTATGTTCCGTAACAAAACTCCTATGGGTATTATCAGCGCTTCGGTAATAGCGACAGATAGCGAAGATAATATATATGTTTACTGTGAGGAGGTCGGGGGACAAATAGCCGGTCCCTTTACACTTAAGGTGGTCACCCGGACTGGCAGGGAGCAATACTCCCTCAACACATGGTTTTGGGATGGTGGCGGCCCCATTACAGAGAGAGTGGTGGTAACTAACAACGGCGAGGTATTCGATGCTTATTACGATGGCGATGCCTTCCGTGACCTGGAAGAAGAGGAATTGGTAGTGACAAAATTAATTATCAGGCGTTTGAAATGAATACCCATTGATGATTTTTTTATAATTTTGATATAAATGAATAAAATGAAAACAAGTGATATTAAAAGTAATTTCCATAGCCTGATTGACCGGATTGATAATGAGCCCCTCCTATTGAAATTTTATGATCTTATGATCAAATCGACAAAAAGCAAGGAAGGTGAATTGTACAGCCAGCTAGCAGAAGAGCAGAATAATGTTTTAATGCTTGCAGAAGAGGAATCTAATGACCCTGCTAATCTGATCAGTTATAATCAACAGAAGAAGAAACATAAGAAATGGCTTTAGAAATCGAGTGGTCAAAGCGGGCTGATAAAAGTTTTGACCGGATTATAGATTATCTGCATGGCGAATGGGGAGATCAAGTGGTTCAGGCATTTGTAGGAAAAACATATGATTTTCTTGATATTTTAGCTGAGTTTCCCGAGACTGGATCGCTTCAGCTAGAGGATAAAGGGATTCGGGGATTTATGCTGATCAAGCAGGTAGTTGTTTTTTAAAAGGTTAAGGGAGACTCGATTATTATATTAGACTTTTTTGATACCAGACAGAATCCTGAAAAAAAGAAATTTCAATAAAGAATTACGACCTCATACATTGTGTCAATTCCATAGGGGTTAAGGCAGGAGGCATTGAGAAGGGACATGTGTTTACTCATGAACAGGTTTGTTAAAAGCCCGGCAAATTTTTGCAATAATACAACATAAATTCTGCTATGAACATAATTGCTAAATACCTGGTATTTTTTTTTCTCGTTGCCTCTTTAAATTCCTGTAACTCACAAAGGCCGGTACACTATTCCAAAACACATTCATATGGTTTTCAATACGATGATCATATATATTTTCTTCTAGATTATCAGGTCTGGAAAAGAGGAGGCAGATTCTGGTTCATAATGCCTTTTGAACTGCCATCGAATGTTTATTTGAAGACGGTTTATTTTTACAGATATGAGCCTGACCTCGATGTGCTGGAGAAACTTGCTGTTCTCCGCGAGGAGGCGATGGAGTCAATTGACGTTAAATACACCAAATTTACAAAAGACAGCAGCAAGATTGTTTTTGCATATCATGCCGGTTATGACGAAGATTTTAAATCGCTGACCGACTTTTTTATCTGGGACACCAAAGCAGGTAAATTTGATGATACCGGGTTTGAAAATCCTGTTAGAGACAACCATCCCTTATACCAGGAATATTTCAGCGAGTACCAGTCCCCGTGGCAAGATAACCCCGGGATTATCAGTATGTCTGCATTAAATAATGAAATACTGCACCACCTTACCACTGAAGATTATGATTTGCCGGAAGAGTGGTAGATGGAAATGCGACTGGGATATATTTATGGATGATCATGCAGAAACTAATAGAGGTAAAAGTGGAATGTTACTCAGGTTACAGGGCTGAAGAGAGTCCCCGTAGATTTTATATTAACGATATGAGGTTTGAAATTGAAGCTATAACCGACCGGTGGTACCAGGCCCGTTCCGAACCGGGTTTTCCGCCCGCTCATTATTTCAAGGTTCAGACCGGAGATAGCAAACAATACATTCTTAAACACGAACACACCAGCAATAAGTGGTATCTTCTTGTTAAAGGTGAAAGCATCATTATGCCGTAATAAGAAGGTTTATCAGGGTCTGCGCTCCGCAGACAACCGCTGTCCGGGGTATAAGCCCACTGACCAGTTTATAAGCAGGCGGAATGATAACGCAGAGATTGCAGGTTTCAAAGCCTCCACCGTTCGAACACAGATGTCCTGTTTGGGAAGCGGGATTATGACAAGAGCCGGTTCCATAAAAACAGAGGGTTTGCTTGTATAAAAAAAAATGTACTTTTAAGATGTGCTATCTGTGATAAATTATAATCAGCTTTACTCAAAAGCTAAACACTGGTGTCGCTTTTTATGATTTTAACTGAGGTTCTATTTCTTTTTGCATCAGATAGTTTAACGGGTTTTCAGAATGTTAATGAGTGTATTGTTTAAACTATATGAATTCTCATGATACTGATTATCATAAAATAAAGTTTACAAAACAGGGTGATCCATGGGAATCGAAAGCATCTTAACAGTTATGTGAATTTGCAGGATCTTGTTTAGTAAATTGATAATCATACTTTAATCACATGGGTAAAGCTGAAAAACAAGGAATCAACGGAAAATTTCTTTACTATGCATTTATTGCAGGTGGGAATCAGATACTGCACAATCAGGCAGAAATAAACGGGATAAACGTATTCCCGGTAAATGATAAGGATACGGGAACAAATCTTGCCTCTACGGTTCGTTGGATAATTGACACTATCAAACCTCACAAATCATATCAAACCCTGCTCTCTTTTTCAATAATTGCACAAGTAACAGTAATCATCTTTGGTCCCTGTTTGCTCTCTGTTTGCTCTCTGTTTGCTCTCTG
>CAZFOO010000053.1:0-15648 GCA_964520585.1 uncultured Bacteroidales bacterium | reverse complement strand
CTGTTTGCTCTCTGTTTGCTCTCTGTTTGCTCTCTGCGGCCGTTAATAAACAAAGCCGGCCAGCTAAAGTTTACTATTACTGGTTAACCCGGTTTTCCAGGTCAAACCGGGCCTCAAAAAAAAGCTCACCATGGTTTAAAAGCATGTAACTGTATGACAGGTAATCCTCAGAAAGCCCAAACTTGCATCATGAACTCAAGGTAATACACAAAAGGACCAGGGCTATGGAATTGTACATACTCATATTGCAAGCTATTATATGCTAATTTATAATATATTGAAGCCCTGGAATAGTTAATTTATCGGTTATAATACATAATAAATTTAAGTTTTCGTGTTATTATGGTCTTTTCGCGGACCGGTATTTAGGGGGTAACATAAAAAAGACTGCGGGACAGCAGTCTCCGGAGGCTTAACCTTTGAACAATAAGTTATTTTGTTTGTTTTGGTAGCAAAATAATTATACAAATGAGTCAAAGCATATACGATATAAAAGCTACCACCCTTAAAGGAGATGAAATCAGCCTCGATAGGTACAGGGGGAAGGTTTTGCTGGTAGTCAATACTGCAAGTAAATGCGGTTTTACCGGGCAATATGAGGGATTGGAGGATATGTACCGGAAATACAGGGAACAGGGACTTGAGGTACTTGGCTTCCCCTGTAACCAGTTTGGTAACCAAGAGCCTGGAAACGCCGAAGAAATTGAACAGGGTTGCCTGGTAAATTATGGAGTATCTTTTCAGATGTTCCAAAAGACGGATGTAAACGGCCCGAAAGAACATCCGCTTTTCAGGTTCCTGAAGGATAAACTCTCTGGATTTTTCGGAAGCAGGATAAAGTGGAACTTTACAAAGTTCGTTGTTGGTCGTGATGGTAAACCGTTAAAGCGGTTTGCGCCTGCCACAACCCCTGAAAAAATGGAAGGATTCATCAAGGATGTGCTTGAAACCTGAAGGGCTGGTTAGCTGTATAGACCAAACCAGTTTTACCTGCCCCAAAACTAAGATCAATGCTTGATTTTTTCTACTTCATTGCTTTTGCAAAATACCCGCCTAATACATTTAAATCGAAAACTATTGGGTTTAGATTACTGGTAGACCACTTCTATGTCCAGGCTCTGCGATTGCCAGTGAAACAGGTACTCATTCAGGGCATAAACCTCCTACATAAATACGAAGCATCTCGGTATCCAGAGAATTCAGCTTCCCGGCAATCAGCCTGTTAATCAACTGCTCATAAATACCCGTTTCAATACTCATAATAAATGCAAATCCGATTTTCAACAGAAAGCTAAATATAGGAAATAACCAGAAATATACCAGGGAGGAGTGGCCTTGTCTCTTATTATAGAAGTAATTTGGTAATACAGTTTGTATTCTAAAATGGTAGCAAAAACTCAAAATAGAATATTTTGTGGTGTAAAATTACCACTCAGGGCCTAATCTCAACCGTTCATCATTTTTTTTAAATTAATCCTTGCAAAGACAACTAACAGGATGTATCTTAATTATGAAATCTCACAATACTCTAAATTAAAATTTTGTATTATGGAACCAAAAAATTTATCTTTAGAAGAAATGGAAGGTATTGAAGGGGGAAATGCAAATTTTGTTTGTGGTGCTGTATTAGGTAGTTACGGTGCATTAGTTACTTATGGGATCGGATTAATAAATCCTGTTATTGGTTTGGGCTTTGCAATGGCTTATATGCTGGGCTCTAGTTACTTTTGCAGCAAAGTGAAGTAGTTAGGATTAAGATTGCTCTCAAAAGAGTAATCTTAATTTTTCTGATATTAATGTATAAAAATATGAATTCAGCAGAAAAGCATAGAAGTATCCTGATAATCTGGAACTTTTTAGTATTGGCTTACATATTAATTGCCATTCTAATTAAATCCAACTGGATTGAATCAGCCATCATTGCCTTCATGGTCACAATCGGCCTGAACCTTGGAACCTACCACAAATATCACCGTGAAATAGAACTACCAAAGAAATATCTGATATTTATTGTAGTTTCTAATATTTTCTCATTATTTTTATTCTTAGGATCAAGCATTTGGTTAGACCAAATATGGATAATTATAACAGGGAGTGTGTTGGTTTTATTAGTTATTATCTCATTTATAATGATATTTAAAAATTCTTTCCCAAAAGAAGAGGAAAAAGTTCCTGAGTAATTTTGATGCTGCTTACCCATCATGCCACCCACGCATTCCAACTAATTATCTCCGGGATATTCAAAACCCTGGTGGCCTCTTCGTCGTCGAAGACCAGGACAATAAAACTTTCGTTGTAATTACAGCCGAATTACTTGAAAGAAAGAAAACTGATAAACTTTCACATAGAGAAAGGTCATTAATTCAAAAAGTTGCGAGCTATGACTACGAGATTGAAGACTCCGGATGAAATTAAGAAAGCATTTGATGAACTATTTAATTCTATTACTCCTGAAGAGCAGATTGAACATTAAGTTCAGTTGCTTGCGTTTTCATTTCTGAGTATTATATTAATATACTTGTGAAGATGCAAAAAGCTCTGGGCAATTATTTTCTCATGCCAACAGAAGAAGCACATGAAGACCGGATAACTGAAGCTACCTCCACTGCACGATATTCAGGATTTGATCAGGAAAAAGGTTGGTAAAGAAAACAGCGAAAAAATAATTAATTGCCGACTAAGAAAGGTAGTTATGAAAAGCAAGAAGAGCTATATTCGTAAACAAACCTAATCCTATGTTAAATTTCAAAAATAATTAGAATGGTTAATCGAGGAGCTGTAATTCTTAGATATAAGGCATCTTTTATTAAGTGGATCGTGGAAACAGATCCAACAGAAAAAAAAATAGAGATAACAGTTGATCAGGCGAATAAGGAAAGACCGGTTTATTTGATCAGCGATGATGATGCAGAAAATGTCGAACATTGGATATCTGAGAATCATGAGTATCTATTTGAGAATGAGCTGGAGGGGTGGTACACCGATGAAAGTTTATGGCCACAGAAAAGAGACTATAAAACATTTAATGAATGGTTTGAAGTTGAGTGTCATTCAATGCTAATAGATACGGTTGGTGGAGAAATCATTGATGATGAAGTTTAAACTTGCTGGCCGGGACAGCCTGCTGCTTTTTACAAGGTAGTCAATCCGCCGTTTCTGCTTTTGCCTGGCTTCTGAGAAAATAATATCACTTATAAAATCAAAATATCCTGCATTGCTTCCATTGGCTTTGTCTATTATCTCCCGGTAGTTTTCCCCGAGCATTTTTAATCCCAGGTAATATGAGTCAGCGACAAACCTCTGGTGCTTATCTTTGATCTTTGTCAATGTTTTTATTATTTGGTTTAAAATTAAGTTTCATACCATACCGGAGGAGTGTGTTGTTCACCGGGTTTGCTTTAATAGTTTTTACGCTTTCGCGGATGTATCCATACACCGGTTAACCCGGAATTATCTCATATATTATTATTTTTAAGAGCAGTCAGAGCGAACCCTTACCCGCAGTTTAAGTTAATATTACCGGTCCATTTTAATTACTGAAATACCGGGAGAGCCATTTTGATATTCTCTTAACCGGACCCCGTTTTTTCTGTTCCGAAACTTTCTTCATCTCCTCCCTGAATCCTTCAAGCTGCTTGCGGAATTCCTCCTCGATAACATCAGGGTAGGAATTTACCCGGGCAGCCATCTCCATGGCGCTATTATCATTTTTGCTTATTTCCTGCAAGATCTGCAGGTCCACCGGATCAAGCAGTGAGACCAGGGTTTCACGCTGGTCCGTATCAAGGAATGGCCCGGTAAAACTGTCATGATCAAATTTCTTCTCAACGGGAGTGTCCAGCAGGGCCACCGGGTATTCCGGACTGTAATTTCCGGTCAGCCGTGCCGGAAAGTCGCTGCTGGCAGAAAACTTCCCTGCAGAAAGCAGTTGTTTATACTGGTTATCATACATGTGGGGGATCAGTTGGGTTAATTGTGGTTATACTTTGTAGCCAGTATCATGCTGGTTCTGCCCTCTTCCTCGTGAAGGCCATGATCCAGCTTTAGCTTGCAGACATTATCAAGCTGCTCACCCATTAACCTGCCGGTTTCTGCCCTGCCGACCATGACACCCTCTTTAACAGTAACCTTGCCTGTAACAAAGTCCCGTCCTTCTTCATCTTTACCACGTTGCATTGATCCGACAAATGTTCTCTTGATATCGGCAACAACCAGGAACAATTCAGTGATATCGAATTTAGATTTTTTATACTCCTTATTATCTTCCATAATTGGCAGGTTTTTGATTTATGCTGATTGCCCTTCCATACAATAATACAGAAACCGTCCATAATCAATTTACGGAGCAAAAAAGATTTCTGATATAGGATAAGGTGCACCATAAATATCAGCATGCGGCACATCTGCAGGAGAAGGCAGAAAAAGGATCAAAAAAACCGGTTTTACAATGTATTATGCAACCTCCGGTCCGCCGGGAATGTCAGGGCCGGGATGGATGAGTTGGAGGGAGATCTGATCATGGCACCCGTTAATATGAGGAATGAGAAAACTCTTTAAACTGAGATTTGGAAACAAAGGGCGATAAAAAACCGTAGTAGATAGTGTGAACTCTGAATTATGATAACCCGTCTTTATAATCCCTGGCACATTACAAATTCCGGCGAACGGGAAGCAGACAAGATGCTTATTCTTCCTTCCGGGATTGAAGAAGAAAATTTTTATGTGATGCATAGCTTCAGGATAGCCTCACGGTTTCACAAGACCCGGATGGCCGGAGAATGCGACTTCCTGGTACTGACGAAAGCAGGGATCATGGTGATGGAGGTAAAGGGAGGGATAATCGGGCATGGCGATGCGGGAGACGGAAACCGTGGATTTTATCGTCTTAATTATGATGATTCCAGGGACTCAATGGACGATCCAATTTTCCAGGTGACAGGCAATGCCAATGCTGTAATGAATCTTCTCCGTGCAAAGAACATCGGCAATATTTTTGTGGGTTCCATGGTCTGTTTCCCTGAATGCGAATTTGATAGTGAAGCATCTCAAGATGAAAATTTATGGCATCGTGGCAGCGAGACTGACCTGCCGGTGATGATCCTTGAATCGATGAAAGCCGGGATCGAAGCTTTTAAAGAAAAAGAGAAGGCAAAGAATGTAAAAGCACCAGTTCATTGGAAAACATTGGACGATGAAGAAATGCAGCTTATTTGTGATGCATTGAGCCCGGAGTATAACCCGCTGGTTGAGAGATCGCGGCTGAGCCTCAACAGGGCTGAATATGAAAGAAGGAGTGAGGAGGGACTTCATATTTTGCGCGGACTAGCTGAAAACAGCAGGCTGATAATACAGGGCCCCCCGGGAAGCGGCAAGTCTTCATATGCATTTGAAATAATAGACAGGATGTGCAGGGATGATGGTAAAACATGCCTTTATCTTTGCTGGAATGAGTTGCTCGCAGCTTCTATAAGAATGAAAATAGCCAGTATAGAGGATATTAATCCGGAAAGGATTAAAGTAACTCCCTATTTTGATCTGATAATGGAGCTGTCAGCCATTTCCGGTGATAAATCCTTCCAGCCCACTTTTAAAACAATTAAAAAGGGAGAACTCCGTCAGCTTGTCAGCGGACTGATGGCCAAACTTCATAAGTCCGGGAAAATTCCAAAATATGACTTCATAATAGCTGACGAGGCCCAGGACCTTTTTGATAAAGGGCTTGACACAGTAATAAAATCCATGCTGAAAGAAAATAATCCCCTTCAAAAGGGAAATTACTACCTGTTTTATGATGACAGCCAGGCATTCCCTCAGAGAAGGGACCTTGATGCATATGTAAGGACGAAGGACCTGTTTAAAAGCAGCGCCGCCTCCTTTACGCTGTTTGAAAGCCTCAGGGGAAATACCGGCCACGGGCTCGGTGGACTGATCCGGGATGCCGCACAGGGAACCATTGTCGCTTCAAAAAGTTACGGTCAGGATGTAACATTCCGTACCTGGACAACAGAAAAGGAAGCAATAACAATCCTGAAGCAGCTGGTAAACCAGGAGAAAATCCTGGGAACCTGCACTGAAAAGAATATGGCAGTGCTTGTAGCGGCTGAACTATTAAAAGAAGATTCCGGGTTTCTTTCTGAAATATGCAATGATGGAGGATTTGAAATGCTGACCCCGGAAAATCTTTCCATCATGCCCGAAAAGATTCGTTATACAACCATGCTAAAAGCCAAAGGGCTTGAGTGGGATGTTGTATTCCTTGTCTGCACAACCCTGACCGACAGCAGTAAGATCTTTCAGACGTTCATTGGCGCTTCTCGGGCGAAATGCAAGATGTTTGTGATCAGCAAGAAACACGATTTAATAATCTAAGCACATAATAAGATGCATTAGTCAAGAATTAATCTGGAAAGTTAGATGCAATATTTCAACACAATAAACTTTGCCTTCAGTTTTTAATATTCTGCTATATCCGTTTTGATTCTAAGATATCTCTTTTGGTGATTGGACTTTTCAGGACTTCATTGATGACTCTTTCAAGTGACAGGCTTTTCCCAGATGCATTTACTGAGAATTCAGCCCACCTAATGTCTTAAAACCCTCGATGGGTTTGAGGATGAGAAAAATAAAGAAATGATCGGCGCCGAAACATTTCCACAACCATCGGTACAATAATCGCCATCGGTTGTTCCTTGCTATTGCAAATTTAAAACAAGAAATGTATGTTTGTTTAACTATCTATCAAAAAGTCCGATTAATAGGGGGCTAAACCAATAATGTTTTTGTAATAGTCATTTTTTTAACCTTGAATCAAATCTGAAGTTACTTCGATCAATTAATCTAACCCTTGAATATTCTGGGTGTCTACAATTTAAAATGTAATTATGAGAACTATGAATAATGCAACTTGGAACTCTAAGAGCTATTGATCTTCCTTCCTTAATCCATTTTTCCCCAATTTCTGATAAAACTACAGGAGCAGGATATACTGCCCAGTTTTTTGGCAAATTTGTTGTTTCTAATATAGTTATAGAATTATCAGGTATTTCAAGAGTTAGAATATCTAATGCAGGGATTAATGATGAGGGAGTATGAACAATAGTTTCTAAAAGAGCAATCTCTTTATTCTCACTTGTATATAATACCGGAGATCCTTTTTTATTCCAACGGCCACCAAACATAGCAGCTCCACTTCCAGTTAAGTCGCTTGCATATTTCTTTCCTGTAATTTTATATACAAGCATAACTTAACTATAAACTCCGTATTCAATTCTACCTAAAATGTCCTTGACTTTTGAAACTCCTCCTGGAATTTCAATCAAACTGTATGGCTCTAAACCACCCAAAGCATCATTTGGTAAATACAACCATTTGAAAAAAGCATTCCTGTCTCCAAACACCTCTTCACCATAAAGGAATAAATCAGCTATTTCAAATAGCTTCACAGAGAAATTCCTTTCTAGTTTTTTGTTTGCTTTGATCCAACGATATAAAGTTGGCTCAGATATATCCAATATTTGAGTAATTACCCCCTTTGTCAAATTAAAATAGTTGCTAAAATTTTTTATTACATCAACACTGACTCCCATGTTTGCAATAAGGATAAAATCAAAAGGGCTTTCAATTTTAACTTGCACATTTTTGCTCCCAAGGACCTCTACAAGTTTCTCGTAATGCTTCGTTGTAATTTCTTTGTCCTTTATCATGTGATAATATATTTTATTATATGAACGGTAAAGTTAATGATTTGTTTCAATCTTTGCCGGGTAAAAAAACGATTCGCCAAATCCACGGCTTTTCATATTTCATAAGATATCCGCGTTCTGTGTAGTTTTTTGCATATTTACTCTTCATCTGAATAAACGTTAATCAAATTAATATATCACTTTCTTGCAAAATACAAGATTAGTAATAATTCCTGACCAGAAGAAAAATCGGCCCAGTTGCAATTGCAGAATCTGCCGGACAGAAAAAACATAAATAAGATGATTCCGGATTGATAAGTTTTTAGTATTATTGATTCCGAAAAGCCTTAAGAGTTGATAAACCTAAATCACCGCGGATATGATACAGGAAACTTTAACCCCCCGGAATAAAACAGGACAAACTGTTATTATTAATCAGACTGAAAAATCTAAAGGATTGGGAACTGCCGGATTCGTTCTGGCTTTGATTGCCCTATTTTTAGGCTGGGTTCCGTTTTTAGGCTGGATAGTATGGTTATTAGGACTGATATTTTCAGCTATTGGTGTATTTAGAGAACCAAAAGGACTGGCTATCGCAGGTCTGGTAATTTCCTTAATAGGAATTATTTTGCTGATTGCAGTATTCGGAGCACTTTTAAGCATTGCTGCTTTCTAATAAAACACTATTATTAAAATCCGCACAGATATTTGCATAAAATTAACGGCGCAATGCTCAGATATAAGATCCAATTATGGAAAATTGAGAATTACCTTGAGTTTCTTCAGGCCAGACAAGCTTTACTTGCAGAAGAAACCAACAGAAGAATGGCAGAGCTCTTGCATGGAGAAGACTTCTGGCTTGAGGGAGAGGTTAAGGAACCGGAAGTAAAGGTTGTTCCCGGTGGTATCTCTTCCGAGGAAGAAGAAAAGGAACTCGAAGCACTCATGTGCTGGATGGAACAGCAATCATTATCAACAGGTATTTTGTCCTATGACTTTTCTGATGAGGAAACCGGCGAGCAACTTGCAGTATTTGACCTTGCCTGGCCAAATGGTATCCAGGAAGAATTAAGCGAATCCGCGGCAGTTTTATTAAACGAACCGGCCGAAACAATATCAATAGCTAACAGAGCCGGGTTCAGGTGTTTTACTTCTGTAAAAGAATTCAAAAATTATGTAAATACCGAAATATTGAAAGAACAACCGGTATTTGAATAAATAAAAGAAATAATTTCCGCAATTTTAACCACCCTTGCGTATTAACAGCGAAGAAAAAGCCAACTCTTTTTTAATCCGAATGCTAGATTGTCTTTGTTTTGTGACGTCGTACTGGCAACCGCTCCGAAAGATCAAAACCATTATCACTACAGAAACCCCATAAATCATTGGCGCTAGTCAAAATAGCTATGAAATGTGGAGCGGCCATATTTCGCGTATACCGATTACGACCATCTACAAGCATATTACGGGCTTTAAAGGCTTCTGTAAGAGAGTGCTAATCCTCTAAAATCGCCGGGAGACGTGGACTTTTAACCTCATCTGACCAAATGTCCTTGTATGCCTGAAGGCCATAACAAGTCTCAAGTCTGGCACGTAACTCTTTATTTGGACTAGAACTAAGACATATAATTGCGTGGCAGAATGTCCACTCAAAATATACAGTTGCTAGAATCAGGCCAACAGATGGCTCCTTATAGAAGTATTTATTCAACTTCTCTTCGATTAAATATCTCCCATCGTTAACTAGAAACATTATACTCTCTCTTCATCAATTTAATGGTGGAAAGCCGTCCGTCAGAGTTGGCCTAAGTGAATTTTTATGCGTTCTTGGTAAATCGACATTTTGGGTAACTTTCACACCCCAGGAACCTCGAACCAACGTTAGGTCCTTTGATCACTGTTCTTTCAATAAGATTAGAGCCACACCTCGGACAAACCGTATTAGACGCATGCCGCTGACGCAAAGACCGCACGTGATCTCTGGTAGTAATGGAAGATTCAGATACGTGTTGTTCGAGTGCTCTAATCAAACGACCAACCTCTTGATCAGAAAGAATACGATTACGGAATTTCCTTATGTATCTGCCCAGCCCGGATCTTATTACATTACCTGGTAGTGGAGTTTTGAACGTACTATCTCCGACGAAATGGACAATAGTATGTACAATCGATTCATGCAGGTCCAGGAATTCAGATAGGATCTTCTTTTGTCTGAAAGTTTGCCGGAGAGGATTCTGAAACGAGTACTTCTTTCCGTAAAATGTTTGGGTCCATTTTGGCTGGTTTTCTGATCCAAAGATCCAACCCTTTTTGTTCTTAGTTTCTATAATAAATAGGCCATATGGCGAAACCAATAGATGGTCTATTTGAGTTGTGCCGTTGTTCGAGGGGATGATTATGTTATGAAATCTCCGATAGGTTTTTGTATCGAGTGACAGCCACAATTTGAAAGTGGTCTTCTTTTCACCGATCCAACCTCGAAGTAGTTTCATTCTATTTTACGCATAACGTGGAAGATGTGTGGCATAAACGAGGAGTAGCGTAGTTTTCGTCGGAACAAGCGCCATATTAGGCATTTTCTTTTGCCTGCAACACATAGTCCACAATACGTTTTTCCACAGAACTAGCCATTAACAAGCCTTGAAATATGCCGTTTTCATCCAATACGACGAGCTGCTGAACTCTGTTGTGACGCATAACCTTCAAAGCTTCGATAATTCCTGTATCTTGGGTGATATGGGTAGTGATTACAGTCCTAGAATATCGTTGCAATATCTGGGATTCCTCTAGAATATGGATGAATTCGCTGAGTAGATTATTGTTAATTTCAGTTTTCTGCTTAAATTCGCTAATAGGCATGAGAGCTACGAATTTACCCTGTTGATTTCTTATTTCGATATACTTAAGGCCTTTCAGTTCGTGAAGGTAGGAATTAAGAGCGTAAGGCTGATAATAATCAATGCGACCTTGCACAAGTACTAACCGAGAAATCTTCCTTCTGTCTTTCTGGCTAAGCCTGTGAAGATAATCAATACTTCTCTTTTCATCTCCAGCCACTTCAACCATTGCTTCCGTTGCAGTTAATTCAATGCTGGTTACTGGCTTGCTTAATCTTGCCTCCAGCTCAACACCAAACCCTTTAAAACTTTTGATATAGCCGCCCACAATCAGCGCAGCCAACAAAGGTACACCGGCCACCATAAGCCAACGAGATTCAAGGTTTAGAACACTAGAATCATTGTATTGTAAGAACAGAAAAATTCCCAACAACGTAATAGACACTATTGCACCAATTACAAGCGCCGTGTGCTGTGACCAGAGTCTAATCAATGCTTTTTTCATTCAATTCGATTTCTTGTATGTCTGAACGCTCCGGATAACCGGCTGGCAACGTAGCGTAGCGGAGTTGCCAGTACGAGTTGATGCCATTGTTAGCCATCGCCTCGATGAAGATAGGATAGGATGTTACTCATCAGTTCATTTATCGCTTTATAGCGACTTGAGCGTGCCGATAGGATTTGTTCCTCCGTTTGAACGTATTTTGATGGAATTAGCTCTTCGTGACAATTTGAGACAATTTCTCTCGCCGACTTCGATGTTGTTTCGAGGTGGAACTGCAAACCGATTACCCGCTTGCCGAATTGAAAGGCCTGATTCTCGCACCCTTCACTCTTTGCGAGCCGCTTCGCACCCGGTGGCAAATCAAATGTCTCTCCGTGCCAAAGGAACACTATTTCAGAAGTCGGAAAATTGAAGACCGAGCTGTCGTTAGAGGCAACCGCATGGACAGGAAACCAGCCGATTTCTTTTTCGGGGTTGGGAAAAACTTTCGCCCCCATTGCGTTTGCAATGATTTGAGCCCCAAGACATATGCCTAAGACGGGTTTCCCAGACTTGATGATTTCGCGCACAAACTGCTTTTCCTGGACAAGCCAAGGGAATTGGTCTTCATCATTTACGCTCATCGGACCACCCATAACCACAAGCAAATCGATTGTTTTAGGATCTGGTAAATGGTCTGATTCGAAGAATAGTGAGCTGGTCAGTTCATACCCATTTGAATCAAGCCAAGGCTCAATACTTCCAAGCCCTTCAAATGGAACATGTTGAAAATAGTGTGCGCGCATTTCCTCTCCTGTGATGGTTAACGGTGGAACTAAGCCGTCTTAGCTTGTCACGTACTTTGCCATTCTGCAAAGTACGTGACAAGCGTCACGGTCTGCTTTAGTGATTTTTTCGGTGGTAATAATTCTTCAATGTCTGTATGAATCATGGAATGAAATGTGGGTGAGTTCCAGAAACAAAGTGCCTTCACAGCTTCGCTTGGTCAGTCACGTTTAAGGTGTGGCTAAAATTCAAATTAAGAAGATTGTTATCTGACAGTGAACCGAATTGCTGTTAATGCTGGATAGCCTAAATTTTGTTTTAAACAGTCACCCAGTTCACTGAAGGATGCAATGGTGGACTAAAAGATAATGTGGTACGAGGGTGAAATCATATCCACACCGGATTTTGGCTTTTTGGTGTGCCAAAACACTATTATTACTTTTCTTAACCCTCTTTAACTATAATATCGGGATACTGGTTTTATTAGAAATTCTGAAAATTTCAGACAAGTTATAAAAAATCCGTTAAAATGCATCCCTATTCCAACAAATAATCCACTAAATCCGGCAGAATAAACTAAACCCTGCCAGATGTTTATTTTGATGGCGCTGGATGATCCAAAAAACCACAAAGTAAATTCCACAGGCTTCTGTCCATCTAGCATCATTAACTTTTCCTAAAACCCGCAAAAAATCCCTAAGTTTGCATTTGGCCAACCAAAAACCCAAATTATCCAAGACGGCCCCAAAGTTCACTTTTTTGATAACCCCAAAGCACTATAATATCACGATAATCAAAACGCCTTAACTCCAAAAAACTCAGCAACATAACGCGTTAAAACCTCGAACATCAACAACATAACACGATAAAATCATAAACCGCAGACAACATAACTCAAAACTAACCAACCATTATAACAATAACCACGCAAATGGTCACAGGCTCATTCAAATCGCAGGTCGACAAAATATGGAACACCTTCTGGACCGGCGGCATAAGCAACCCGCTTACTGTAATTGAACAGTTCACATACCTGCTATTCATCAGAAGGCTCGACGAGATACAGCAACTAAAGGAGAAGCAGGCTACAATTACAAAAGCACCGATAAAGGATCCCGTTTACCGGGAAAAATTCTATCCCTTCAGGTGGAGCCGTTTCAAGAACCTCGATCCCGAAAACATGTTTGACCTCTTCACAAAATCCTCCATCGACGGACTGACCGTTTTTGACCACATGAAAACCATCGGGCATGACGGAGGAGTGTTTGGCGAGTTCATGAAAGGAGCAACCTTTATGATCGGCACACCGAGGCTTCTTGACCAGGTGGTGCAGATGATGGACCAGATCCAGATGGAAGACCGCGACACCAAGGGCGATCTTTACGAGTATATGCTCAGTAAGATAGCCTCAGCCGGTGATAACGGACAGTTCCGCACCCCCCGGCACATAATTCAGATGATGGTTGATATGGTTAGGCCCAACAAAGATGACACTATATGCGATCCCGCCTCCGGTACGGCCGGATTCCTGGTGGCTGCAGGGGAATACATTCACAGGAACCATCCTGAATGGTTTCATGACAAGGAATTTCGAGACCATTACAACAACCGGATGTTCACCGGCATTGAGTTCGACAGCACCATGATCCGCATCGGCGCAATGAATCTCCAACTCCATGGCATCACCAATCCCGAACTGATCCTCAAGGACTCCCTCAGTGAAAGCAATTCCAGCCTGCGCGAATGCTTCTCGCTTATGCTTGCCAATCCGCCCTTTACCGGAATCCTCGATTACGATTCTGTCGAGAGCTCGATACTCAAGACCGTCAAGACCAAAAAGACCGAATTGCTCTTTCTGGGACTCATGCTCCGGATGTTAAAAATCGGCGGACGTGCCGCCGTCATCGTTCCCCAGGGAGTGCAGTTCGGATCATCCAACGCCCACAAAGCCATTCGCCGCGAGATCGTTGAAAAGCAGAAGCTCGAAGCCGTTATCTCCATGCCCTCCGGCGTCTTCAAGCCCTATGCCGGTGTCAGCACTGCCGTATTGCTCTTTACCAAAACCAACAGCGGCGGAACCGAAAACGTATGGTTCTACGACATGCGTGCCGATGGCCTCAGCCTCGACGACAAGCGCTCACCCATCAAGGAAAATGATATACCCGATATCCTTCACAGGTTCCATAACATCGATGCCGAAGCAGACCGCAAGCGTACCGATAAAAGTTTTCTTGTCCCTTTCGGGGAAATAAAAGCAAACGACTGGGACCTCAGCATAAACCGCTACAAGGAAGTAGAGTATGAGGAAGTCCAATACGCTCCACCGGATGAGATTATTGAGGAAATTAGGATTTTGGATGAGGAGAGGATGGAGGCATTGAAAAACTTAGAACAACTTTAAAAATGAATTGGGAAATTGCTCGCTGGGAAGATGTTTTAACTATAAAAAATGGAAAGAACCAGAAAAAGGTTGAGAACCCTAATGGTCAATATCCAATTTATGGTAGTGGGGGAATCATGGGTTATGCAGATGATTACCTATGCGAGAAGGGCACCACCGTGATAGGTTGGAAAGGATCAATTAACAAACCCATATATGTTGAAGAAAAATTTTGGAATGTAGATACAGCATTTGGTTTATGCCCCGGGAAGAACCTACACAATAAATTCTTCTATTATTTTTGCAAAACGTATAACTTCCTAAAACATAATAAATCAACAACCCTTCCTAGTGGAACTCCCCCGATAAACCGGACGGCAAGTAAAGCTACAAAAACAGAGTAAAGTGTAAAGGATGTTATGAATTTATCATCCGAAAAGTTCTATATCTTTGTATTATAATATTTATTATTTTAACAACAGTTTGTTTAGAATATGCCTACAATTTTAAAGGCGAAAGGATACAGGTTTTTCTTTTACATTAATGATCATAGTCCTCCTCATATACATATTGAAAAGGGTAGGGGAACGGCTAAGTTTAACTTGAGTAATGCTGGCCTGATCAGGTCGAAGCGCTTTAATGCAAAAGAGCTTGGTGAGATAAGAACATTAGTTATAGAGCATTCAGAACTGTTTAAATCAAAATGGAATGAGTATTTCAATAATAAATAAATCGGCCAATGCCACAGATTTATGGTTTGATGATAATAAAATGCATATTTCTCTTGAGGATGGCCGGGAACTGAGCATCCCAATTGACTGGTTCCCATCTTTAAGAGATGCATCAAAGGAGCAAAGGGATAATTGGAGGTTAATTGGCGACGGTGAAGGTATTCACTGGGAAGATATGGATGAGGACATATTAGTCGAAGCCTTATTATAAGTAAACTTTCACAATTTAATATCCCCAATTATTTTAATTATTCGGTACGAGATATTTTGATCGAAAAGAACCTCCCCCTTACCTATACGATTTTATCCATTGAATTTCAAGATGAAAATCGCCGGCTTGTTGATCCGAAATTAAGAACCCCACCTGCTGAATATTTTTCGGTGCGCTGTGGGTAGACGGCATGGAGCCGGTCAGGTACGACCAGGTGTTTGTTTAGGTGCAGACATTAAACAACTGTATTGCTGATTTAACGCTTGATAAGGATTTTTATGACTTTATTATTATTGACGAGGTTCACCATATTGCAGCGAACAGCTACAGGCCGGTACTAAAACATTTTGAGCCTTCCATATTGCTTGGATTAACTGCTACTCCCGAAAGGATGGACGGGGCTGATATTCTGGAGAATTTTTCACCGGGGTCGCTAAGCGAGGAAGAGGAGCTTATGCTCGCGATGTTCCATTATGATGTATGGAAGAAATCCGACGTCGATCTCGGCTTCGTTGATTTCCGCGAAAGCGTAAAAAA